>JAKLZG010000060.1 GCA_024256165.1 Candidatus Methylarchaceae archaeon HK02M2 | reverse complement strand
TAACTCATACTAGATCTATCGAAGTCCTTTACTATCTCTATTTTGCCTTCCTCTCTAGGAACATTCGATATCTGTTTAAGTATATTAGCAAAACCCATCTTTGAGAGCTTCGTTGTAAAGTGATCCTTTCCAAAAGAATTCGCAGTAATGTAATAAGTTAGCTCTCTTACTCTCTCTTCTTCAGCGTAACCCAAAGCATGGAGGTATTCATGTAAGAGTATGAAATAAGTAAAGGAATTTACGTCATTCTTAGATTTGGCCATGCCCTCTATGGCTTTGAGTAAAGTTCTATTCATCACTATTGAATTAGAACCGATCTGGTGTAAGCCTCCAATATTCATTGGAAGATCAGCTAAATACAATGTAAGACCTGCCCTCCTTGAACCTATGACTCTCTCTACAGTTTCCTTTACGAGTTCGTAGACGTCACCGATATTTTTACAGCTCTCAAACTTTTCGGAAGGAGTAAGAACAACTTTTTGTTTTATATCAGGATTTATATTATTTTTTAGAAATATGTTACTTGCTTCCTCATCTAAAGATGAGTTCTTATTATCTATCACAATGTTATAATAATAAAAAGTTACTTTTAATCCTTATCCTCCATTTCTGGATGCAATCTAGAGTACCATATCAAAATTAAAATGCCATATTATTCACATCCATCTAAAATGAAAATTAAAAACTTTTTATCTTTCTCTTTTTTCTGGGGAATATTGATGAATATTTCATGGTTTCTTTTGAATTAACAAAAAATGTATATTGGGTTGGGGCTGTAGACTGGAATCTTAGAGATTTTCATGGTTACGAAACAAGGAGAGGAGGAACCTACAACTCCTATCTGATCATAGACGATAAATCAGCCTTGATTGACACTGTAAAGTACACCTTTTCAAATGAGTTTGTAAAGAAGATTAAGGAGTTAATAAATCCTGAAAATATAGATTATATTATAATAAACCATGTTGAAATAGATCACTCTAGTGCTTTACCCGAGATTATGGATTATTCAAAAAACGCCGAAATCATAGCTACTCGAAATGGAAGAATAGGTCTGATAAAACATTACGGTGAAAATTTGGAAATTAAAACAGTTAAAACTGGGGATGAGTTGAGACTCGGAAAAAAAACTTTGAAATTTATTGAAGCTCCTATGTTGCATTGGCCGGATAGTATGTTCACTTTTTTAGTTGAAGATAAAATCCTGATGCCTAATGACGCTTTTGGTCAACACTTAGCATCTTCCCAACGCTTTGACGATGAATTTGATCAAAGTATTCTTATGGATGAAGCTGCAAAATATTACGCCAATATACTGATGCCATTTGCTTCTATCATTATTAAAAAGATCGATGAATTATCTATGTTAGGTATAAAACCAAGAATGATTGCCCCTAGTCACGGTTTAATATGGCGTTCAAACCCTGAAAGGATAATTAATTCCTACTTAGAGTGGAGTAAAGGTATAACTGAGAATAAGGTTGTGATCGTATATGACACTATGTGGGGGAGCACCGAGAAGATGGCCTACGCGATTTCAGATGCCTTAGCGAAACATAAAATTGATGTTCGTATGTTCCATTTACGTAAATCAGACCTTTCTGAGGTCGTGAAGGAAATATTAGATGCGAAGGCTGTGATTATTGGATCACCTACAAAAAACCGCTTAATGTTTCCAACAATAAGTGGATTCCTTACATATATCACTGGATTAAAACCGAAAGGGAAGATCTGGTCAAGCTTTGGTTCGTATGGATGGGGGGGTGGAGCAGTAAAGGGTATAAACCAAATTCTAAATAATTCTGGATTTGAGCTTCTGGAACCTAGTCTAAATGTTAGATATGTGCCCAATGAAGAAGATTTGTATAAATGTAGAGAGTTTGGCGAAAGAATAGCTGAAGCAATCAAATAATTATTTATGCTCTTAAAAAGCCCTTTAGAGCCTCTTTGATTGACATGAAAAAAGTGTTTTTGATCTTTTCTGGTTCTTGGAGTCCATCCAGTTGAGCTATCCTGAAGTAGGCAGGGGGATGTGGATCGAATTGGAGCCACTCAGACCTACGAAAACTTCGAAATTTAGGTTCTCTTTTGTACAGAGGAAAAAGTCTACGGAAAGCGATTTTTCTTAAGGCTTCTGCCATTACCTTAGGTTGACCAATCATTTTGGCTGAATCTAGATCAGCTCTACTTTCTAAAAACTTTCCGAAGAAGAAGATAAGTCCTATCGCCGCAATGAAATATAACCAAAAGGATATGAAACCTAAGAAGAACAAGTAGGGCCATAATATGTAGAAACGAAGAAGATATTCAGCGCTAAATAGTGAGAACATCACAATAGGATCGTGGGCTTTCAGGTGACTTACTTCATGGCCGATTACACTCAACAACTCGTCTTCTTCAAGTTGTGTCATGATCCCTGTCGTAACCATTATAGTTCCTAATCTCGGACTTGGACCTGCGGCTGCAGCATTTGGTATGATTGTATTAGTAACTGCAATCTTTGGCATAGGTTGACCAAAAATATCTGATGCCTTTTTTACTAGCTGGTATAGGTTAACCTTTTTAATAGTGAAATCCTTTGATTGACAATCTATACCATAGTTTGAAAAAATTTCACCTGCCGTTTCGCAGTTTACAGGCTTTCCAGTAGCGAATGTAACATCATAAATTGCTTTTCTGATTGTAGGGATTTTTTTGGCATATTTTCTATAGAAATCTTTGAATTTATCGGGTGAAAAATGGTATTGTAAAAGATATATTTCAGGTTGCTCTTTCGTAATTTTCCAGTTGGCTCTTTTAACTATGAGATTTCCAGAAAAAAGTACTAGAATTATAGATAAACCGACAAAGATTAAGGGTGCATAAACGCCAATTATCCAGTAAAAAAGAAACGTTAGGGCCATTAAACCAACGAAGAGTGGTAACATTGAGTCAGTGAAGATTCTTGTAAACATACCTGATTTTTCTTTTTCAGGAACTATCTTTTCCCCTGGTAAAAAAGCTAGATACAGGGTACTTTTACGGATTTCCTCTTCAAATAATTGGACAATGAGAAAAAGGTCTTCATTGAGTTGATCTAAAAAAGATTTTGAAATATCAGGGTCGCTAAGCTCCATCGTTACCCTAATTGGAATATTGATATCGACCTTGACATCAACGTACTGGTCTATTTTGGGTAGTATGACTCTATAATAAAGATATTTTTTTTCGTTTTCGCTCACAATGCGTATATTTCTGAAGGTTCGGTATTTTTCATGTCGAATCAAGTAATACTGCCTTATATATTCTGGAAGATAACTCAGGTTTCCTATGGAAAACTCGGTATCGATTGTGTATTCTGTTTTATTCAACCTTGGATTAGAATATACATCAATCAAAAATAAACTTTAAGATTACTTGATATTAATCCTAGCCAATATTAAGGGGAAATATTTTGCTGATAGACTCCCAATCCCTTCTATCCAGACTCCAACATATTGCCCCGGAATCTTCTTCAATATGTTTGATTTGGACGGCTTTAGGTATTGGGATAACCGGTTTCATATACATGAGCCAGTTTAAGGCAACTTGAGCTGCTGTTTTTCTATATTTTAAACCTATTCTTGCCAGATGAACATTTTTAGCTAGGGTACCCTTTCCAAGAGGAGTATGGGCCATAAACATCATGTCTTCCTTTTCCGTATAAGGTATGACGTCCTGCTCATATCTTCTATGAATTAGGCTACACTTATTTTGTACAGCGACTAGATCGAATTTACTAAGACAGTATTTCGCTTCCTCTATTTGATTTACTTCAAAATTACTAACCCCTATATGTCTTATCAATCCTATCTCCAAAATTTTTTCCATGCCTTCCATTATTTCACTTAGCGGTATATCGGGCGTCGGCCAGTGGAGCAGATATAGGTCGATATACGTGCCTAGACGTCTACAACTGGCTTTAGCAGCCTTTACAATATCCTCCCTCCCAGCATGACTCGGCCATACCTTAGAGACTAGAAAAATCTCCTCTCTTGGAAAGCCACTAATCGCCTCTCCTATAAGTTCCTCACTATGACCGGCTCCATAAATCTCAGCGGTATCTAGTAAAGTTAATCCAAGCTCCAATCCTTTTTTTAAAGCGGAAACCCATATTTTATCATAACTCTTGTCTGTATTCATGCCGCCGCCAATCCCCCATGTCCCCATGCCAAGAATAGGTACTCGTCGACCAAGTTTTTTGAAATATTTTGAATCCATTTTTTGAATGACCTTATGATATTGGATAAGCATTCTTCTATATATTTCAAAATTATATATTTTTTAACAGTTCTTTTATACGTTTTAAACATGTTTTGATATACAGTTCTGTCTCACATATACGGGGATATGAAAATAAAATTAACTTTCGCCCGAAATCTGTAAGTAGTAATGCTTTTAAGATTCGAGAAACTTCGAGGAATCTTGCGAGTCTAGGTACGATCCATAAATTTACGAAAATCTTTTTAACCTTCCCGATCGGTTCTCCAACAATTTTAATCTTCTTTAGGTTTCCAACACCAAGCCCTAACTCTTCAGCCAATTGAATATGCTTGACTTTACTGGGATCTATACCCATAACCGCAGTTCCAATAGCATCTACGGCAACAGGATCTGTGCCAGCAATTACTAAATTCATTTGAACTGGGGATCCACCTAACTCTCCACCTACACATCCAATTGATCCATCGATCAAAGCTAGATGAGGTCTCACAATAGATAAAAGGTCTACAATCTTCTCTTCTAAAGATGAATGCATAATAGCCTTCGGAGAAATGACCCCAATCATATTCTTTAAGCTTAATGAAACCTTTGTCAAGTTATGGATCTTGAGCTTAGGAATACTGACGATGAAGTTACTCTCTAGAACTGTTCTTGCAACTCTAACCTTCTTAAGTTTGATTGCATTCTTTATCTTAACCTCGACAAATTCATCCTTGTTGAGATCGACTAAGTCAACTTGATGATGATTTGCCACGTGGTCGATCCCAACAAGTCTAAAGGCTTTAACTGTATCTGAGAAGCCACTACCTTCAGCAATTTTAATCGTCTTGACTCCTCGATCTTTAAAAAATTTAATAACACCTTTTATGATTCTGATGTCTGTTGTAACCCCGGTTTTTGGTTCTTTGGCTGCAACATAATTCGGCTTGATCAACACTTTATCATTTGAAGAAAATGAGAAGTCTGTCATGATCAAGTTAAGGGCCTTCAAAGTTATGTCTAAAGGCTCCATACCTTGTAAAATTGAGACTATAGGCATGTTAACTCCAATTTTTTTAGATGACTTAGGCTATGTTTACTCCTATATTTGTAGGGGCTAAAAATTCCTTTAAATGAAAGTTCACAAAGCTTTTCAAATTATTTGATCAATCCAAATATTACTAATTAAAAATGTTTATCTGTCTCTTTCGGTTGGTATTCGAAAATTAATAAAGTGTTATAAAATACTGTTCACTTTAGTATCTTAAGAGAGTGTTGATGTATTGAATGAATTGCCTGTCGAAAGGATCAGAGTAGAATATGATCCTAAATTGATGGGTTGTGAAAGTACTGAAGAGATAGAACCTCTTAAAGAGATCATTGGTCAAGAGAGAGCAGTAAAAGCCCTTAAGTTCGGTTTAGATATCAAAGAACGTGGCTTCAATATATATGCAGCTGGTTTTCCTGGTTCGGGTAGAAAGACGGCTGTAAAAGATTTTTTAGAAGAATTGGCTACAGGTAAACCTGTCCCTCCAGACTGGTGCTATGTGAATAACTTTAACAACACTTTTGTACCTAGGGCGATAAAACTCCCATCTGGTCGAGGAAAAGACTTTCAGAAAGATATGAAAAATTTCATCGATGAAGCTCGGAGCGTCTTACCCAAGGCTTTTGAAAGTGAGGATTATGCTACAAAAAAAGAAAATGTAATTCGAGATATTGAAGAAGAGAGGAAAGTACTTCTCGCTCAACTAAACGAAAGAGCTCAGAAGGAAGGTTTCGTTTTACGAAGTACACCTATCGGAGTGGTTACTATCCCAGTATTAGAGGGTAAACTGCTGAGCGACAAGGATATCATGACCCTCTCTCCTGAAATGAGAGATAAGATCCAAAAAAAGATGGAAAAATTGAAGGGAGAATTAAGAAGTGCTTTCAGAAGGCTTAGAGGGTTAGAGAGGAAAATTAACGAAGAAATCCAAAAACTAAACCGAGAAGTCGCCATTTACACTATCGGTCATATGATTGACGATCTTATGGATAAATATCAGAAGTTCTCGGAAGTTAAAACCTATCTTGAAGAATTGAAAAATGATTTACTGGAAAACCTAACTATCTTTATTACAGAACCAAAGGCTCCTCCTTCGTTCCCTTTCCCAATTCCTTGGATGAAAGATGTTCCTTTTAAAAAATACGAAGTTAATGTCATTACAGATAACTCTAATCTTAAAGGTGCTCCTGTAGTCATGGAGCTAAACCCTACCCATCAAAACCTTTTTGGGAGGATAGAAAAGGAGGCTCAGTTTGGCGTACTTACAACTGATTTTACTATGGTTCGTGGAGGATCCTTACATAAAGCCAACGGTGGGTATCTGGTAATTCCAGCTGAAGAAGTCCTTAGTAATATCTTCTCATACGACTCCTTGAAGAGAGCTCTGATGAATGAATGCATCACGATTGAGGAAGCAGGGGAACGCTTAGGTTATATTACTACAAAGGGATTAAGGCCTGAACCAATACCCTTAGATGTAAAAGTGGTCCTTATTGGAACCGCCTTCCTTTACCATCAATTATATCTCTTAGATAAGGACTTTAAAGAGCTCTTTAAGGTCAAGGCAGATTTTAACACCACAATGGATCGAACAGATGAGAATGTAAAAAAGTATGCAGCTTTTGTATGTACCATCTCGAGAAAGGAAGGATTGAAAAATTTTGATGCATCAGGGGTGGCCAAAGTTGTCGAGTATGGGTCGAGAATTGCAGAAGACCAAAAGAAGCTTTCTACAAGATTTGGTGAAATTGCAGACATCATTAGGGAAGCTAACTTTTACGCCACTCAATCGAATTCAAAGTATGTAACTGCTGAACATATTAAAAAGGCCATCGACGAGAAGGTTTATCGCTCTAACCTAATTCAAGAGAAGATCCAAGAGATGATAAAAAGAAATGTCCTCCTAATCGATACTGATGGAGAAGCTGTTGGACAGGTGAACGGACTATCGGTTATAGGTTTAGGAGACTTTGCCTTCGGTAGGCCCTCAAGGGTGACAGCAAGTATAGGTTTGGGTCGAGAGGGCCTTATCGATATAGAGAGAGAGGCGAAACTTGGAGGACGAATCCATACTAAAGGAGTCATGATCCTCAGCGGCTACCTTGCAGAAAAGTATGCCCAAGACAAACCTCTCAGCCTTTCAGCACGCCTCGTCTTCGAACAGAGCTATGGTATGGTAGAGGGTGACAGTGCTTCAAGCACAGAATTATACGCACTACTCTCTATCCTTTCAGGTCTCCCTATCAAGCAAAGTATTGCTGTAACCGGCTCTGTGAACCAGAAAGGGGAGGTTCAAGCTATCGGCGGTGTGAATGAGAAGATCGAAGGATTCTTTGAAGTGTGTAAAGCTAAAGGCTTCAACGGAGAACAAGGAGTAATCATTCCAGAAAGCAATGTACAGAATCTGATGTTAAAGGAAGAAGTTGTAGAGGCTGTAAGAGAAGAAAAGTTCCACATATATCCTGTAGAGACCATAGATCAAGGTATTGAGGTACTTACGGATGTTAAAGCAGGGGTAAAACGATCAGATGGAACCTTTGAAGAAGGAAGTGTAAATCATAGGGTGGACAGACGTCTAAAAACTATGGCTGAAAAGTTGAGAGAATTTCCGGAGTTACTTGTGGAAGGGAGAAAGGTTGAGGGCAAAGAAGAAGAGGATTAATTTTTAGATTTGAATTTAAAATAAACTATTAGAGGTACTGAATACTCATTTGATAGATGAGGGGGGTGGTCACCACAGATCATGATAAAACTATCATTTATACAAGCCTCGGAAATATCAAAGACGTTATCATCTGTATATCTGATTGCATTTAATGAATAACCTAGTTTATCGATAGTCCTTAAATGTGAGATTATCAACTGGCAGTCTTCTCTTATTACATCGATAGTAGCTTCTTTGACGATCCTATCGAATTCAATTATATCTTTTCTATCAATTATAGGTTTTATTATGTCGATTAGTCCCTTGAAAGTAAATGCACCCTTCCTTTCCATAACAATAGCAGATTTGATGTCATGTTCTGATGCTTTTTCTAATATAGATTTTATTTTACTCTTATAAACATCCCCTGTACGATATATTTTATGGGTTTCAGGCCTTCTTCCACAAAGAATTGAAGCAATGGCAGGTGTAGTTACATTAGAAATCGATCTACACCTGAGAAGTCTTCCAGCAAAGCTCATTTTACTGATTTTTTGAAAGTGTCTTCTTGCTCTGAGATATGATAAGTATCCAAAGCTGTCTATAATTAGTAATATTATACTACAACAACCTTTTCCATACTCTACAATTTCCTTGAAAGGCTTCCCATCAGCCTGAAAAGGCAAGCTGAATATTCTAGCAATTGTAGGTGCGATATCTATCTGCTCTAGGTCGTACCCTCCAGAACATATTTGCATATTAATGATATATAAAATGGATTAGGCGTATAAATAAAACATCCTATTATGTTAAAACCTAACATTTATATATTAGAACTTAAATGTATAAGTATATATACATCATATATAAATTTTAAGAATAAATCAGGTTTTTGGTTGTTATGACTTATCAACATCTCTCTAGTTTAGAGGAGTATCCAAAAAATTGCCCACAATGCGGAAAGGGGCTTTTGATAGTGGACAACATACACGGGGAACTTCTTTGTAGCAATTGTGGTTATATCATCAAAGAGAATGAGATCAATTATCGCCCAGAATGGCGGGCATATACGAAAGAGGAGAGGGAGGAAAAAGCTAGGGTTGGCATTCCCTCGTCTTTAGCTATTCATGATCAAAATCTTGCTACTAAAGTAGGAGCTGGTAAACGATTTAAGGATGCTTCTGGTAGACCATTAAAATCTTCAGAAAGAAAAAGGATTCAAAGGATGCAGATGTGGAATAGGAGAAGTCAAACACAAGTTCATCATCATAACAACCTTTTAAGAGCTTTTAGTGAACTTGATAGATTAGCCGACAAGCTGAAAGTGAGTAGCAGTGTTATTGAGAGGTCAGCCCATATTTACAGAAAGGCTCTCAAGAAAGATCTTGTAAAAGGTCGTTCAATCTCAGACATTATAACTGCATCACTTTATGCAGCATGTAGAGAGACTGATACACCCCGAACCCTGAAGGATATAGTTGAAGCTAGTGGGGTAAAGAGGAAGAATGCCTATAAAAGTTATAGACTCATCGTTAGGGAACTGAACTTGAAGATGCCTGTTTTGAACCCAGTTAAAAATATTTCAAAGATATCCAGCAGATCCGGAATCCCTGAAAAGATCAGTAGAAAAGCCTTGAGAATTCTTGAAAAGGTAAAAAAAGCTGGGATCTCAGCGGGAAAGGACCCTATGGGATTGGCAGCAACAGCGTTGTATATTGCTTGTGTTACCGAAGGTGAGCCAATAACTCAGAAGACGATCGCTAACGCAGCTGGTATAACGGAAGTTACGATTAGAAACCATCGTAAAAGCTTGCAGAGATTTGTCAGCTAGTATACAGAATATTTTTTATAAATCATCTTTGCTTCCTTAAATATCGATATTTTTACCTACAATTAGCATTCATTTTTCATTTTTTTAATAATTTACATTTCGTTCTTTCGTATCTGAAAGTAGATTTAGCTACTTAAACTTATAAAGTCCAATGTAATTTTTATTATGATGTCCGAAAGTCCTGAAAGTAAGACATTAAAAATGATCATTCCTCAACTAAAAGAGAAGATGATAAAATCAAGATTAGAGTATTTAGGAGCGGAATATAAAATTCTTAATTTCTTACATAACTCAAAAGATATTTTATTGAAAAAATTCTGGATCAATATGATAAGATATATACATAATTTTATAGACGATTTGGATATATATCTGCAGACTCTTGAGAAGTTAGTATCAGAACATGACGCAACACTTACTCAAATTTTTTATGAAGCAACAAAAGAATATCAAGAGCAAATGAAGCAAAAAGAGGACATCGTTAGAAAGGCCTTTGACTATTTTCAATAATAATATTTCATTTCTATTAAAATATTATTTATAAATGATATTTCTTGAGATCTTTCTTAGCTTAAATCTCAACTCATCTGAGATCTCTTTACCTGAATGAGAAGATATGTCACGATAAATGACTACAAATAGAAATATAATGATTAGAGCAAGTATTATGACTATGGTGGTCAGGTCAAGTCCTAATATTATTCCTGTATTTACAGTGAAGTTAACACTGGCTTCATTTGAATTGCCTGCTCCATCTATGGCCTTTACATAAATTGTATGACTTCCATTACTTACTCCTGAAAAGTTATGGTTATTGGAAGTTAAAACATTGATCCATGAACCTTCATCCAACCTTATCTCGTAATGGTCTATTCCCGAATGAGCGTCTGAACCGGTCCACATAACTGTAACATTTGATGAAGTTAATTCAGAGCCACTCGTAGGTGAAGTGATTGAAAGTATTGGCAGAATGAAATCAGGATAGATTATTACTTCCCGAAGCCCAGTCCAATAATTGAAATCATATATCATTGTCCTAGCTCCTTCAGGACTTATCTTGACTAAGTTTTCAGTATACGATTCTGTAACTATGTAATTACCTTCATTGTCTATGGTTATGCAGTATGGCTCAGTTCCATCTTCGAATTCATATATCACTGTCCTTATCCCGTTTGGAGTTATCTCGACTAAGTTGTCTGTAAGGTATTCTGTCACTATGTAATTACCATCAGAATCTATATCTACATCCAAGGGTCCGGATCCATCACCGAATTCGTATATGACTGTTCTCACACCACTAGGAGTTATCTTGACAAGATTCTCTATACTAGATTCCACTACTATGTAATTACCTTCAGAATCTATGACTATACCTCGAATCCCAGTTCCATCTTCGAATTCATATATCACTGTCCTTGCTCCACTTGGGATAATCTTGACCAGGTTTTCTGCACCATATTCTGTCACTATGTAATTACCATCAGCGTCTATAACTACACTATGTGGATTTGTATCATCTTCGAATTCATATATCACTGTCCTTATCCCGTTTGGAGTTATCTCGACTAAGTTGTCTGTAAGGTATTCTGTCACTATGTAATTACCATCAGAATCTATAGCTATGCCCCAAGGATAGGTTAAAGCATCGAATTCATATATCATATTTCTGTCCCCATCAGGAGTTATCTCGACTAAGTTGTCTGTAAGGTATTCTGTCACAATATAGTCGCCTGGATCTTGAACTGATCCAATCCCTCCTGCATCTGTAATTATACCGTTCTCTTCTCCATCCTTGTCTTCAGATCCACCATCTGTAAGTTGTATAGTTATGACTCTATCCCCATCATTGTCTCCAACATTTATTTCGAACCATGATTCATAATATATCCAGTATTGGCAATAAGTTGGTATATCTGAAGGATATAAAATATTGATGGTAACTGTCTGACCTGGATTCAACCCAATTACATCAAATGAGAAGAATCCATGTATGAAAATAAGATTACTTGGCTTTCCTTCTAAAGGTAATTCAGACTCATCTACTGCTTTGAGTCCAAAAATAGAACCATAGTCTGAATTGAATACGGTAATGCCTGTTCCAGTTGCTGTTTCTACTATAGGTCCTACAAATGGATAGAAATCATAATTATCTTCAGGATGAGGTATCAACGTATCCCCAATACCATCTCCAGCTATAGAATGCTTTCCTATACCGCTACCGTCATCCAATCCAGTATAATTTGACCAGTAGTTACCTTCAAGCAGTACTAGATGGTGCCAATCGTTGAGTTCAGGATTATCGTCGTATACATTTACTGTATTATTCATAAAATTGTTATGATAGATCAAGTTTTCTGAAGAGGATTCAAGGTATATCCCTTCATCATTATTATAAACTGAATTATCTTTAAATATGTTATGATCTGAATTATAGAGGCTGATGCCTTGGTAATCATTAGAGCTTATGATGTTGTTTATGTATGTATTAAAGTTACTAGAATCATATAGAATGGTGCCACTACCATTGTTTGAGCTGAATATATTATTGGAAATTATATTTTTACTTGAATAATCGAGGTTGAAGCCATACATACCGTTCGAATTAGAAGTATTATCGACTATTGTGTTATTATTTGAAGCATCAAATTTGATACCATCCATATCATTCGAGTTAAATACGTTATTTTGGAATGTATTGTAGTGTGAATCATATAAGAACATGCCCCATTCATTCGAAATTACAGTGTTATTGATCAGTGTGTTATAGTTCGACTCATAACCTAAGTAGATACCATCATTATTGAAGTTAGAAGTATTATTTACCAATGTATTGTAGCTTGAAGAACGGAGATGGATGCCTATTTGAAGCATCTCAGTATTATATTTTGCAGTATTATTTACCAAGGTGTTGTGGTTTGAAGAAGTAAGGCGTATACCGTTGTAGTCGTTGTAGTTTGCAGTATTATTTTCCAATATGTTGTAATTGTTCGAATCATTTAGCCAGATGCCGTCATAGCCGTTATAGTTAGCAGTATTATTGATTATTTTATTATAACTACAATAAGATTCTAGGATGATGCCGTAATGTTCATTCAAGTTAGCGATATTATTGAGTAATATGTTGTGATCACTACTCGTAGATATGAAGACACCGTTTTCATTATTTGACAGATTGTTGTTGGTTATATTACAGTAACTGGCATCGTAAAGATAAATTCCAGCCTTAACAATTCCTGTAGCACCAGCGATATTAAATCCTGTTATGTTCACATTGTTTACTGTAACATTGAATACGTGTTCAGATGGATCTGCTGCGTTTATAGTTACAGCACCTTCTGCTATCAGATTGACAGTTTTATTAACGTCAATGTTTTCCTCAAAAACTCCCTCATGTATGATTATAATATCGCCCGAAGACGCAGAATTTATCGCAGCTTGAATACCATCTCCAGGATAAACATCTATTTCTGTTGGGCTTGCATAAGATGGTTTTATCGGTACACTTAAAATTAATGTTAATATTATGCTGAATATAAAAAGAGTAATTATAAATGAAGACGTGATCTTTCTTGCATTTTTATTGATCAATTATAAAATAACATTTGTCGCATTGAATATATATAATTTCACATCTTCCAATAATATACTTTTATTGTTTTATATCTGTTATTTGATAAAATGGCCTTCAAACTCCCTCTATGAATATTTTATGATCAAAATAAATCAGAACCAAGCAATCATATATGGAACTAAAGTAATTCTTACATTTTTCTTATTTTCCAACGAGACAATCTTTATTAATTATCTTGGATAACTTATGTTGAAGTAAGATGAAAAAACTTACTGGAACTGTTATAATATCGATGTTTCTAATTATGCCTTTACTTCTTGCAGTACCGACACCTGTATTTGCTCAGCCTCAGGAGGCACTGTCAGATGCAGTGGGTGGAGGTACAGGTGGTACATTCTGGCTTGATCCCGCGATTCTGTATACCGGTGGAGTCACGATAACGGGTGATACGAGTATATACGGTCAAGGGGCCATGATAGACCTACAAGAATCAACCATAGAAGTAACAGGTGCATACCTATACATAGAGAAGTGCACGATCACAAACGGTACATTTGGGGCTCCAAGTACTAGCGGTGGACTTGAATTCAAAGACGGTGCAAGTGGTTTTGTTTATAATAACATAATAGTCGGTAACAATGATAATGGTATTTACATAGAAGAGTCTTCCAATATCATAATCAAAGAGAACTCGATACTACACAATTATGATGATGGCATAAAGTTCATCGATTCAACAGACATAACGATACTCGAGAATATAATAGAAAATAATGATATAGGATTTAAAAAAGCTGAGGAATGTGGTATATTCGGTTACAACTCGAATTTGTACGAAGAAGATCCAAACTCACATCACAATATAATGATAAAGGGAAACAAAATAGTCGCAAATAAGGAAGATGGAATATACCTCAAATTTGTGAATGGTGTATCGATAGCATCAAACCTGATATTCGCAAATTATGGAGATGGCATTGGACTGGACTACTGCCCGATAACATCCATAACTCACAACAAAATACTTGTGAATTACGAATATGACTTTTATTGCGGCATCCATTACTCTGGAGATCGCACCTGGGACCCTGATGAGATAGAATCTAGCATTACCGTAAGCTACAACAAGATAATGGGAAACATCGGTACAGGTGTATACATTGAAAACACGAAGGAAGTAGTCATAACCTACAACCAGATAATGTGGAATGAGGGTGGTGGTGTAGAGCTACATGGATCTTATCTTCCTCATCCAGACCCTTCAAGCGAAGTACTATTCGTGATAGAAAATATTCTGATAGCATATAATACCATAAGTGAGAATGGGGGAGGGGTAATTGTTAGAGATGGGGCAATAATTTTTCCGGATAATGGTATTCATAATGAGTTCGTGGTTAATACATTCGTAAAGATGGGTAAAGCTGGGATATACATGAGCCTAGTATCTGACCCAATCATCATCTACAACAAGATAATGGGGAACCGTGATCGAGGTATAGAAATATACGGACATTACTTCGATTATTATGCTACATTACATATTGTAGGCGAAAATCTCCTCATCAAGGGCAACATAATAAATGGGAACGGTGGAGATGGCATAAGCGTGGAGTATTTTAACTCTCCAGTGATTATTGAGTGGAACACAATCCTAGGCAATGGTGGTGATGGTATTGAACTGTACTTTGTTGAGAATCCTCAGATACTTCATAATACAATTATGTATCAATTAGGATATTTAGATATGTCACCTGCTCCTTGTGGACTCGATATATGGGACTGTGAAGGAGCATGGATAGCGTATAATACCATAGCCTACAATGTACAAGATAACATCTATGTTATGTCCTCTGATGATGTTATCATTGAATATAATACGATAATTGGTTCTACAGACGATGGTATAAATGCAGAATTTTGTGAAGATATGACTATTCAAGATAACACGGTATACGACAATGAAGAAGATGGAATTGACTGGTTCCTTTGCTCCGGTCTCATAGCTAATAACATTGTAGGCTACAGCGGATCATTATCTGGAAATGATAACGGGATAAGTTTGACAGATTGTCTTAGTACCATGGATGGACCAACAACGATAAGTGATAACACAATCATTGGCAATGAATATGGTATCCACTGCTTTGGTTCAGACCCCACGATAATCGGCAACTATATCGCTAACAACGTTTGGGGTATTTACCTTCAAGAAGGTGCAGGATTGGCTTCAGACGCAACAATAGGTGGTACTCCAGATAATAGGAACTATATCATAAGGAATTATAAAGATGGAGTATTCATAGCTGATATGTTTTCAAACCCAACAATCAACTACAACAATATATTTGAGAATGTGGGGTATGGTGCCAATAACTTTATGAAAAACAATAACATTGATGCAGAAAATAATTACTGGGGAGATATCAGCGGTCCAGGCAATCCAGCTACATTCGGAGTAGGTCCTGGTTCAGGAGACGAAATATCAAAAAATCTGACATATTCACCGTGGTTGGTTACGATAATACCGTGATATTATTAATCAACCACCACTTTTATTTTTTTAGACTGAATACAAATCTTAGCTAAGCTTAGCTTAGATACTGATACTTTTTAGTTGAAAGAAAAAACTTCATTAAGTGTACTTGAGCCAATTGTACCTTTTTTAATAAGATCTAAAGTCAAATTTTTTCTATAGTAATCGATTATGTACAGGAATGGTTTAAAGCACCCAACAACAATAAAATCAATAAAAGAAATGAAAGGTAGTTGACGATGCCCAAACCTAAAGTGAGAGGAAGAAGTAGTGAAAGAATTGCTAGAGGTATTGTAGAAAAATTAGGTTACAAGATTCTTGAAACAAACAAGATGGTATTTGTAGATGAAGCCGAGGCATTTGAGGTAGACATCATTGCCCAAAGTCCAGAAGGTGAGAAATATTGCGTTGAGGCAAAAGCTGGGCGAGCTGGAGTTTCGGATGTCCGTCGGGTATTTGCCGACAGCGAGTTATTGGGCTTAAAGCCTATGCTTGTCTGTAAGGGTTTTACCGACGAAGCTGCAGAGGCAGTAGCTAAAGAGCTTGGGGTGAAAATGATAGAGCTTAGCGAATTTTACCTTCTCTTGGAACCTGAAGAGCTGGAGGTTATCGTAAGAAAAGCGATGAAAGATGTCCTAAGCGAATACGGCTTTTATCCATTTCCACCTTGGGAAGAAATTAAAGAGGAAGACTGGGAACTGATAGAAGGAATATGTGGTGCAGAAAGCTTCACCGAAGCAACTCATCTTCTTCATATGACTTCTGAAGAGTTAGGGCAGAAGATTGGAGTTTTACGTGATAAAGGGGTATTTCCTCAAAGAGAACAGTCTTTCCTAGATCTGAAGAGACATTCTCAACAGATTATCTATAGATATTTCCTAGTTCGAAGATTAGATGAGATTGAAAACCGTTTAAAAAGGATAGAAGAATCATGTTCGTTAAAGCAGTAATCTCGATAAAATTCTTCGATTGTGTTAAAAGAGATATATGTTTTGTTGACAAATAATCGAAGGGATGCAACTGCCATTGACTAGAGTATACCGATTTGATGAAGATAAAGATAGAATGGAGAAACTATTGGTGGTTGGAGATATACATGGAGATATTAAGAGCTTGAAGAACGCTTTAGCTTATCGTAGTTCTGCTGGTGAAATGGAAGTCGGAATGTTGTTTTTAGGCGATTATGCAGATAGGGGAAGTAACGGATTAAAAGTTGTTGAAACTTTGAGGAAACTATCTTATAGCGATGATAAAATAATCTTATTGAAGGGCAATCATGAGAATTATACTAAAGATGGAAGGCCTACATTCTGGCCTTGTGATCTTCCTAACGAAGTAGAAATGAAATTAGGGAAGAGCTGGATAGATTACTGGAACGAAACACTAAAGCAATTCTTTGATCGGCTTTATCTAGCAGCTAAGTTGAACAATATTTTATTCATACACGGTGGAATACACTCGAAACTCGAGAACTTGGATGACCTCGAAAACCCTACCCCAGAAATAGAGGAAGACATCTTGTGGAGTGATCCTGTTACTGAACCTGGAGTGCACCCCAGTCCGAGAGGTGCTGGAAGATCTTTCGGTCCAGATATAAGCATGAAGATATGTGAAAAATTAAAGGTAGATTACATATTAAGAAGCCACGAGCCAAGAAAGGCATTCTATGAACCTTTTATAGAACATGATGGCAGAATCGTTACCATATCTTCAACTATAGTCTACGGTGGAAAACCACATATGATAGAGTTAAACACAAGAAATTTACCAACAAACGGGCATGAATTAAGAAAATCAATTGTATACCTTTAATTTAAAACGTGTTCTTTAATTCTATTAATAAGATATACTAATGAAAGAGTTATTGAAAGAAGATAAGCTAAAGACAAGAGCCTTATCAGAATTTTTTTAATTTATTATCTTAATGTACATATCAGTTATCTATAACTTAATTTAATAGAACTCTGAACTAGAAACTACTTACTCAAATTCTGAACTAGAAACGAATTTCCCAATCTTTTAAAGAATAAACATGCATTTAGACATATTACATGATAAATCAAAGCGAAACTTGGATAGCAAAATCTAGAATTAAAAGTAAAGCAATAGTTACTGGTAAGTTTGGCGAGAGTTACGTCTCGTATTTATTATCCGAGAAAGGTATAGAAGTTACTAAAGCCAATACTGTTGGATTTGATCTATTCGCGATTGATTCTATTGGAGAAATCTTCCCAAAAAGAGAAATCGTGGGTATTTCAGTAAAAACACGAATTTCAAAAAAAACCGGGAGTTACAAGCCAACTATTGCTTTGAATCCTGAAAAAATAGCAAGATCTGCGAAAAGATTGAATATTGATCCTTGGGTCGCCATAGTTGTTGGGAGTAAAGATGAGGGACCAACTGCATTTATCTTTCCCATTGAAGATTTATCAAAATTGCGTGGAAATGCAAAAAGAGAAGACGTAGTGGCTGTTTCCGAATTATATGATAATCCTACTGGTAGAGTGGTAAGATTATAGAGTAATAAGGATGACTTTTTTAGATTTAGTATCTATAATCCGATGAACTTACAGACAGATAAACAAATAAGCGATCAATTATTTTTATATGATTCTAATGAGACAAATCAATTAAACTAACTAGGTAATGTCTATGTCAGTACTTTCTTTAACTAATAGCTGGTAGAGGTATCACAAGAAGCAGAGGCATCATGAGAAGCATTATAATAGTAATTATTCCTACTATCTTCTTCATCGTACTTCGGTATATGTTACCGAATTTCGTTAATAAAGCTTGTCTCATTAGAAATGTTTTATTATAATCTTTTATGGAAGGAATTTATTCAATCTGGTGATTCATACATAAACAAAAAAAGGAGGAGGGTCAAGCTAACATATGATGGCTTTTCCGTTTAGTTTTATTTAGTTTAATTTGAATCTATATGTCAAGAGATTGAGCGACCAGTAAGTCCTATCAGAGTTCCTGAAAGCTCCCTTCATTCTCATGAGGCATCCCTCCTGTGTTGGTCTCAAGTCAACCGTATGTAGAATGAAGTAGATGTTGTTCCCATCACCATCTTGAGCCCATCCCTGATAGTTCCCAACATTGGTATCTTTATTGTAAAATCCTCTCCACCATCCGCCTATTACTGTATATGTGACATCATCTACTTTAATCTCTCCATAATTGACCTTGAATAAGACCCAGTTCTGGTATACCTCTGTCACTTCAACTACTAACTCTACAGATGCCGATATAGTTACTATCTCTCCTTCAACTCTTGTCTTAGCTACACCTTTCATTGTTATTACCGCGTATCTGTCACCGACACTTGCATCTTCTGGAAGAGAGCTTGCGAATGCCGGAGTTATCATCATGGCTGGAGCGAGTATAATAAGTGCTGTCAGACCTAATAATGCGCTTTTTTGCTTCAAATTCATTTTTTCGTTCACCTCCTGCATAAGAAGGCATGATTGAATTATTTCCATTACGAACCCTTGTTAAAGCACAAAGTTAGAGAACATTGTTACTGGTATCGGTTTAAAGAATTAACTTAGGTTAAAAAAAAAATCATATTGAAATACGATCATAATATAAGCTTGTATGAAGATTCATTAAAAAAGAAGAGATGGCAGAATCTTACTATCCACACTGACCTATCTCTTTGTTCTTTTTTACTTTACAACTGCGGCATTCTTTTCATGAATTCTCTTTTTTCTGCCGTGAGATAGGTTAGAATCCAATAAATGGATGTTTAACTGTATCCTTCTTCTCTATAACTTCGTCAGGGCTAGGCTCTTTTACAAATGCACGCTTTATAGCGGTCTTCGTTGCTTCATAATTATATTCGTAGATCTTTTTATTATCCTTGGCATCTGGGTGTATGAAGACTCCGCACACTATACATATATCCTCCGCAATGTCCTTTGAGATCACACCTTCGGCCAAACTATCAGCGACAGCCTTGGCAACGGCTGCCTGAGCAGATCCAAAAATCTGTACTACTTGGTCCATCCTCTTAATGTCAACCTTGGGGACGATAACTGTCACAGGTTTGGGCATTAAATTTGGTGCAATTACGGCGAGTAGAGGTGTATGTCCGATTGTAGGTTGGGCAAGGGTAATCGCGAATGCACTGCCTACAGGCCCTTCTTTGTCTCCGATCATAAGATCAATGTGAGCAACTTCATTACCTTCTCCAGCAAGACATTCTCCAACAAGAAACATGATATCATTTCACCATTGAAAGTAAAGTAAAAGAATTATTATAAGGTTTTGGGAGGTAGGTTGATGTTTTAGGAAATCTGGATTTTAAGATTAATAGGTTGATGAACAAGAAATAGATAAATCTAAATTCGAAGATTTTACTCAATTATCTGATAGTTATAAAGAGTGATTAATTATTTGTTTAGCAGTATGATGTAAAATTTGGATTATTCACAAGAGAAAGTTATTGTTCCCGTTCCAATTGCTACATATCCTTCTCCCTCGTAGCCCAAACTCCCTGTAACATAAGCTTCTCTACCATAACCATTCAATGTGATAATATCACCATATTCGATAATCAAGTTCTCAAATATTTTTGTTGGAGGTTCGCTATCCCATGTAACGGTCAAATCAAATTCTTCAATTCTGATCAGGCACTTCTTTACACTCCATACAAACTGATCTGGTACTATCGGACCTCTTGGCTCTGCTTCTTCTGGTAACTTTACGACTGTATAGGTTCCTGTATACTCAGTTCCATCCATTATTATCGTGCCTTTCACAACTATTCTCCAATCAATTACTGGATCATCTTGATCATAAACCCTAGAAATCAATATTCTACCAGAAAAACTGATGTCAGATGATGTGGAGATCGTCCCTCTTTTATAATAGATTTCATTGGCTCCAGTACAGTCATCGTTGAAAACAACGTGTACATATGAATCTGTAACAACAATCGGGTGGGCTCCCATTAGGTCCCAAACGGCCACACAGTCGGAGAGCCTGGTTTCATCACTCCAGCTAATACCACTATCCAATGAGAACTTGTAGTACAGAGCCTGTCCTCCATCATTATCGTCACACCATAGGAGGACGAGGATATCATCATTCGCTCCTAAAACCGGCCAGAATGACTGTCCTAGCGTGTTCGTCAGTCTTATATCCTCCGACCAATTCTTACCTCCATTATTACTCCTCTTGTAGTAGACTTCATAATTACCATCCCGGTCATCCCGCCATACAACATGGAGCATATCACCCTGGGCTATGATCTTGGGATGTTCCGATTCTCCAAGATCGTCTGTCAACCTTTTATCCTTCTTCCAGGTATTCCCCCCGTCTTTACTACATTTATAATAGATTTCCGCATTACCATCTCGATAATCACGCCAAACTAGATGGATCGTTTCTCCATCAATGGCTGGGAATGGGAACTCAGATCTGATCCCGTCTAGGGTCAAAACGGTATCTGGACCCCAATTGGCTCCGGCATCATCAGAGCGTTTATAATAGATTTTGTAGTCCCCATCACGATCGTCCCGAAAGAATAGATTTAAAGTGTCGCCGTTTACTGCGGGGAACGGACATCCCGAAGTACCAAGAGCATAAGTTAGTCTTCTCTCGGGACCCCATGTAAGGCCTCCGTCCGTACTTTGACTAAAATATTCCTCAAAGTTATCATCTCGATTGTCACGCCAGAAAAGGTTAACAGCGTTTCCGTTAACTGTAAAACAGGTTCGAATGGAATGCAATGGATCGTTTGAAATCCTTGTATCTGGAACCTGCCATGTCACTCCACTATCTGTGCTACGCGTATAGTAGATCTCTCGGTTTTCACCACCATGTCTCATGTCAACCCATGCGAGGTGTATTGTACTCCCATCTACAGCTAATGTGGGGAAGAAAGATTCAGACCCAGTTGAAGTTATCTGTAAATCACTTTCCCAGGTTATTGGATCAATTGAAGTAGAAACGGAGATCGGAGAGATGAGAATGGATATCGGTATGCTCATAACCAATATCAAGATGCAGAATATAGCAATCGGGTATAGTTTCATTTAGATTCCTTCTGATCCGTACCCATTGCAAATATTGTATTTATACCGATCTCTTATTCAATCATTGCACCGATCATTTACGAGGATCCATAAAATATCCGTTATGATTATTTATTTTATTTTTATAGTAACAGATATCTAGTTTGTTCTGTTTAAAACCCTTCATAAATAAAACATATTTCAAAGAAACAATAAAGTTATTAAAATCTGATAAGTTATACAAATAGTAAAAATTGGTAAAAAAGATTAAGAAAAAGGAAAACACTAATAAAAGAAACGAAGAACAAGAGGAAAGGATAACAAAGGATGAAATAAAAGAAACTATGGATATCTATAATGATGAACAAAGAGAAGAAATGTTGGAAGATGATGAAATCACTTCAGCTGAAAGTGCGTTTATGGCTGGCAGAGAGATGAATATGGAAAAAGGTAAAAAGAAATTGGTTAAACACA
>JAKLZG010000059.1 GCA_024256165.1 Candidatus Methylarchaceae archaeon HK02M2 | reverse complement strand
TATGATCTTATGTTCTTTTACTATAATGTTATGACGAATGGATATGTTATCTCCTTATTTTTATTCCTCTTCTTTTTCCTTCTCTTTTTCTTAGGTTTATTCAGTTGATGTATCAGCTTTGATATGGTCTTTGCCTCATCTTTTCCATATCCGGATGCTTCTAATACATACTTGAAGTTGTACCTGAAGAAGAAATACTTGATAAGCTACCAAGAACTAAGTTTAGAAGAGAGAAGGATGTCAAGACTTTTAAGAGATGTAGTAGGTATTGGGCAGAAGGATACACAGACCATATCAAAGACCTACTGCCGTGAACACAAATCTAAATGCACATTTTGTGATAATAAGGCAGTTTTTAAAAGAGCTTACTCTGGTACTCAACTTTGCAGTTCATGCTTTTGTTCTTCTATTGAAGATAAGGTAAAGAGAACTATTTCAAAATACAATCTTTTAAAGCATGGAGATACGATAGGTGTCGCAATCTCTGGAGGAAAAGATAGTTTATCGTTACTCAGAATACTTAATGATATATGTAGACATCATGCTTCCAAAATTATTGCGATAACAATCGATGAAGGAATTTTAGGTTACTGTGATGAGTCGCTGAAAATCTGTAATAAATTCTCAGAAGAGTTTGGAGTGCCTCTTTCTATATTATCATTTAAGGAAATCTATGGGTTTGACTTAGATAAAGCAATCCATCTCAGAGGAGTTAGGAAGATCTCAGCATGCTCAATTTGTGGTATTTTAAGGAGAAGAGCAATAGACATAGTTGCTAATGCATTAAAAGTTGATGTTATAGCCACTGCACACAATCTTGATGATCTGCTACAAACTTTCACTATAAACTTGCTCAATGGTGATATTTCAAAGATAAGATGGTTTGATCCTAGCATAACGCCAAAGAATGACTTAGTAAAAAAGAGAATAAAGCCTTTGATGGAAATCTATGAGAAGGAAATAGCTATGTATGCTTTTCTTAAAGGCATCCCTTTTCAGACTGCAAATTGCCCCTATATGAATGAAGGGATGAGATCAGAAATCAGGTACATTTTCAATACTTTAGAAGCAGAGCACCCTGGTATAAAGTATAGCGCTTTAAATTCTACCATAAAAATTTCACAGAATATAGCTATAGATAACAAGGCATTTAATCTTTGTAAACTTTGTAACCTTCCTTCTTCAAGTAAATTATGTTCCGTCTGTAAGATTGTAGAGATGTTAAAAGTAGACATGCATATATAGAAATTATTATACAATAAAAATTGCGGTGATAGGTAGGGCTGGGAGGTTAGCCGTCTCCCCCTCTTGAAACCGGCTATAAGCAGGGGCCAGTAACCGACAGGTAAAGCATAATGTTCGAGATACCTACCAATTGCGCAAGGATGAAACCACGCCGTGGTGGGTGGTCGCAAGGGGCGATCTCTTCGAAGGAAGGGGAACGACCCTCTACTATCGAATCGGGTGAGGCCCGGGAGGGAGCAACCCTAAGGTAGGGTGGTCACGCTATCACGTCTACGTGGCTGACTCAGCGGACTGGAGATGGGGCTCGGTCAGAATGTGAAATCTGTTGGGAGCTATCGCCGCTTAATGATAAGGAAAAAAAACTAAATATTATTATCCCTTTCAACAGATTTTAGAAAAAAGTCTTTAGCAGATATCTCATTGTATACAAATTTAGTAGGATAATGATTCGCCAATATTTAGGATCAATTACATCCTAAATATAATAAAAATTAGCTTAGAATCAAAATATTGAGCGCGAAGTGATGTGATGGTTAGAGTTCCCAAATGTCACTGTATATTCTGTCGCTTTATATATGATGCTGATTTAATTTAAAAAAACCCAATAAATAATTGGTCTTTTAGGATCTGGATAATCACTAGGTAATTTGTTAGAGTAACAGTGAAAATTTTATTTGAATATAAAAGAAATTATCTGCTAAAGTTTATCTAAAAGTATATATGAATATACAATAAGCCGGGGTCGCCTAGGCCGGGCTGACCGGGGGGAAAGATTGTAGATAAAACGCCTTTAATCAAGTTTCCCTAGCCTGGTAGGGCGCAGGCCTGCTAAGCAAATACAGAAAGTCTGTGACCCATTTGGGTCTCGTGGGTTCAAATCCCACCCCCGGCGTTATATCAAATGTCAAAATCCCTTTTTAATTATAGGATGGATAAACACAACCGCGTCCACAAACTGCATGGGTCTCTAGAAAGGCTGGACGCTTCCTGCATATGCGATGAGAACAAAGCCCTTATCAAGCAGTTCGAAGGCCATCTTACTCAGGAGGAATATTCTGCAGATGCGGTTCTCCTATGGTTACAGAGACAGCCATAGATATAGAAGAGGCTAGGACGAAGATCTATAGCATCATGGACAGGCTGTTCGAGGATGAGGAATTTAGGAAGGTTTTAAAGGGGAAGGGGATTCTCTTTCTTAGCCTCTTCAAGCATAGCATATATCTTCTGCACCCATAGGGGCAACCTCTCAAAGATATCATCAGACAGTCTTTTTAGATCAAGAACTCTGCGTTTACTACTGTCTGGTTTACACATTCCAATCAAATAATAAAAAGAATGGAAGTATCGAATATTGTGGAAGCCTCCAATTCTCTAGTCGTCAAGTTTTCCTTCCAAGGTAAATTATTCTAATATGATATGCGCTGTTTCAAATGAAAATACGGTAACCAACCAAACCGTCACTGTCACGGGATTATCTAACACTTACCTCTCGATCAATTATAGCATAGTTATCAGAACAGTTCAATCTTATTTTTTTTATTTATGGGATGTCAGGATTTGGATACTATTCACCTTTTTGGCTTCATTCTCCGAAAAAAGGGAAAGGAGCACATAATGTCAAGTATAAAATAATACATATTATTATTACTATTTATAGAAAAAATAGTAATAAGAATATTGCAAGTCCTATTATTAAAATAGCAATTCCTGCTAGTAATACCATTCTTCTTTTATTTTTCTCATCTTTTATAAGAGGTCTGATTTTCCCTTCTTTTTTATACTTAGATTCAATTGATGAACCAATTGCTAGTCCAAAAGCTACACCAACTGCGGGTCCTATTGCAATTAATCCTGGTATTTTCAAGATAATACTGAGTGGAACTCCAATCCCTGAAAAGATAGCAATGCCTATTGCCATCCACATTCCTACAAAGTGGCCTTCAGGATATTTCTTGTTTTGTTCTTCAATACCCATGCATACACAGACCCAGATTTACCTATTAATCTTATTCCTTATAAAATAAGAATAAAATATTGGTAAATTTTTTCAATTCTTGTAGATAAAAAAGTATAAAATGATTAAGAATTTTTTGCATAGGTATCCGAACTCCGTAGTTTGTATTAACATCTCATTTTTTAATCAAATCAGGACTAACATGATTTCAAAACAAAATTTCATCGTTCATCACCTTCACCATGAATTTTATCACGTTCGGTCCTTGAAACCAATTTAGCGATATTTGACTGGTCAATGTCCGCTAAAGATAATTTTAACTCTGATGCCAAATTGGAAAGATACCAGAGAAGATCTCCCAATTCCAGTTTGATCGCCTTTCGAGTTACGTCATCAATAATACCATTTTCATCTCTGATCACTTTCTTGATCTTTTCCTGTATCTCTCCAGCTTCACCACCGAGTCCCAGAACGGGATAGACATAGTTGTTCCCGAGATCGGGGTCGACAGCGGTGGATCGAGCCAGTTTCTGATATTGATCAAAATCCATTATTTGATCCTCCTATTCTCCACCAGCCGGTCGACGGACAACTTGTTAGGATTGACAGAGATTTCTAAAGTCGAAGCCAAAGTCAAACAGTTACTCTTTCAATGTTCTTTGGAGTTCCGGGTCGTTTCTTCTTGAATATATATCCGGAATGTTTAGGACAAAGGTTTTTTTCTCAGCTTGTGGACTAAGTCTTAAGATGTCCTGTTTATTTATATACTCCATAGCGAATATGATTTCAGCCCAATCTATCAATTCTTTGGATAATTTGGTTGGTGCGCTTTGAATTGTTCCCGCAGATCTAACTTCAATTCCTTTTATGGGTCTAATCAAATCTTCAGCTGTAGGACTTCTTTCTGTATTACCGCTACAAACAAAAAGTATTCTATTACCCATCAACCTCAGGTCTTACCAAGTCTTACTTCGTAGCTAGATATTTTACTTTTACTTTTCAGTCAAAACCTAAAAGTATTGATAATCAACCCTACTACAGAAATCAATAAACCTTATTGAATCCAAGATACCGAGATCTAGTCTTAGTGAGGTGCGAATAACACCATATCTATCGGCTAACTAAACAGAAATACGGCGAAGTAATCGAGGCAGCTATTTTACTTTTAGCTTTAAATTTTATAGAAAAACATAGCTACAAAGAGATCGTATACTATTGGGGGATCTTAGAAACACTTGTACCCAAAGAACTTGATGTGCAATCTAAAATCAAATCTTCACTGAGTAAATTGATACCTCTTTAAAGATTAGGTCCTAACATAATGCTAAGTTACCGCACTCGAACTTTTATTGGTAGTTGATATTAAAGGGTTGATATAAAGCTCCAAATTCGTAAAGATATTACTCACCCATAACTTCTAACACTACTTTTCTTTTTCTTGGACCATCTAGCTCTAATAAGAAAATATTCTGCCAAATTCCTCTAACAAGCGCACCATCCTTGACTGGAAAGACTTTTGATGGACCCATAAAGGTTGAAGCTAAATGAGAATCAGCATTATTGTCTACTCTATTATGAAGCCATTCTACATCTTTAGGGAAATCTTCATTTACTTTTGTAATGATGTCTTGCATCAAACCGCTCTCATATTCGTTGACGATTATAGCAACTGTAGAATGTATAGTATATACAAGACAAAAACCATTATTTATGTCACTTTTATGTACATAATCCTCAACATAATTGCTTATGTCTATCAACTCAGTTCGATATTTTGTTGTAATATTTATTTCCTTAAATAAGACTTTCAAAGTATTGTCTTTTTTAATTTGCTAGATTCTATGTAAAATACTTTTTACAATAATGATTAAACATGCTTTCTTAGATTAATAATTGTAAGTACCCTGGCAATTGCTTTCCTTATAGCTCGAATCTTCCCAGTCTCCTTCTTCAAAGTACCTCTTGTTGCTGCACTCCTGAGTTTTACCAGTTCAGCCCTTAACTCTAATAACTTGTTTTTAAGGGCATCATCATCCAACTTTAATAAATCGCTACTCTTGAGCTTTGGCACTGATTTCTTCCTCCTTTGAATTATTTTCCTCAGGCTTCTTCTCTATTATTTCGACTTCAGAAGGAACAAAGTCCTTTAAAGCAATCTTAATTTTTATTCCATATAGGCCCATTTTAAGTAATACATGGGTCGTGGCCTCCTTTACAGCCTTTGATGCAATATTTCCACTTTTAGGGACAATGCCTGCCCTATGTTTCTCGTAGTGGGACCTATCGCTTCTTAACTTCCCTGAAATTATTATCTCCGTACCCATTGCACCAGCATTCATAATAGAATTTAAAGCCCAAAGAGAGGCTCTTCGAAAGGCTCTACCCCTAATGACATTCTGAGCTATTCGATTACACATTATCATAGGATTCAGTTCAGGAACTTCGACTTCCAACACTGAAATCTGAGGATTGGGTAGATCAAACTTCTTTTCTATCATAGAGGTAAGGGATCTAATGCCGGTGCCTCGTCTTCCTATTATTAAGCCAGGCCTTGTCGCGAAGATAGTTATTCTAGTACCTATAGGCGTTTTAAGGATGTCTATGCCGCCATAACCTGCATCAACTAATTCTTTTTGTAAAAATTCATCCAATTCAGTATTCTTGACATAATTTTTCATAACATTTTTGATTGCTGACATATCATGGCGCCTCCTTACCTATTATTTCTATATGAATTAATGTATTAAATCTTGGCGAAGAACGGCCGTAAGCTCTGGGTATATATCTTTTAATCTTCATACCTCCCATCGTTGCAGCATGAATTATGATAAGTTTCTCTGTATCAAATCCTTTAAACTCTGCATTCGCTTCAAGATTCTCGATTACCTTTAATATTTCTCTGGATGCCTTTACAGGATAACCTCCTGAATGGAATTTAAATTGAGATCTTTTATGGGGCATCTCTTTGTTATATCTTCTAAAAGGTACAGCTTGTTTCTTGGCGATTACATCTTCTAAAAAGATCTTTGCTTGAGCTATAGTCATGCCTTTTATAGTTACACAGACTTCTCTAGCTGCTTTTGGGGAGGCGTCTACTTCTCTACCACTCGCTCTTACTTGTGTTAGAGGATCATAATTTGCAAAGCTGTACTTGAATTTGGGCAAGCAATCTTAACCTTATCAGAATAGATGCGTGTACCATATAAAATAAATACTTTTGCATTAAAAGTTGTCTAAAGAAAGAGTAACCATTGAGAGATAATGAAATTTCTACTATCACAGCTAGCCCTGCAAGGGTTAGAATTCTTGAGATAATTGGTGGAGAAGGCAGCGCAAGCTTTACAGAAATAAAGCGCAGAACAGGCCTAAGTACAGGCTCGATCTATTACCATTTATCCTGTCTTAGGGATTATGTAACGAGAGATAATAATAGAAGATGCATTTTAACTGAAAAAGGTAGGCGCCTAATAAAAAAGTTAGGGATGACGCCTATTGCAGAGAATCAAAGTAGTCTTGTTCTGAAGTCTCTATCAATAATCACTCTTGCATCAATATTCAAGCATTTAACATACTCAAAAAGGAGTGCTATTACTGTAACGATATTTGCCTTAATGGTAGGTTCATTTGTGAACTTAAATTCAAATTTGAATCAGTTCTTATTATCAGTTCCAAGCAAGCAGATCATGAACCCTATCTTGTCTACATTTTTAACTGGATGGCTAGTAACTTTTGTCCTAGCTGAAATATACTCCGCCTTCACAACAGGTATAAAAGTTGGGGGTGAAGTAGAGCTTGCTGCCACTATAGCATTGAGCTTTGTTCCTCTTTATATTTATTCTAGTATCATGCATTTACAGATATCAAACATAATCCTTGTACCAATGCAAATATGGAGTGCTATACTTCTTGCAGGAGGTCTGAATATATCGAAAGGTGTGAAGTTGACTCATTCTTTCATCTTCAGCCTCATAATGCTTTATCTATCTATATACATCTGGTTGACCATAGTTTGAAAATTTATATAAGGCAATGAAAGGTTGATAATTAAAATTGGTAAATTCAAAATCACCTAGAGGAGAGTTTGCTGGTAGACAGCAAAAAAGGAAGAAGCAGAGATTCAGATGGTCTGACAAGTATTATAGGCGCAGAGTATTAATGCTTGATAAAAAATCCGATCCTCTTGAAGGTGCTCCTCAAGCTCGAGGAATAGTATTGGAGAAGGTCGGAATCGAATCCAAACAACCCAACTCAGCTATTAGAAAATGCGTCCGTATTCAATTGGTCAAGAATGGTAAGCAGATCACTGCATTCCTTCCAGGCGATGGCGCATTGAATTACATAGATGAGCATGATGAAGTTTTAGTGGAAAGTATAGGCGGTTCTATGGGCAGGGCTATGGGTGATATACCAGGCGTCAGATGGCGGGTATTTATGGTCAACGAAGTTTCCTTAAATATGCTCGTCCTAGGTAAAAAAGAAAAACCTAGGAGATAATTTTCTCAATACATAATAAAAGATAATCGTAAAATTATTTATAGTTCCTAACTCCACTCAACCTATACTAGGTGCATTCTATGCAAAAAACAGATGAAAAAAAGAGACAGCAGAAACTACTACTATTTAGAAAATGGGATATGAGTAAAGTCGAAATTAAAAAAAGAGGCTTAGAGCGAGTAATCTCTCTCAAACCCATGCTTACACCAACATCTATGGGTAGACACGAGCATCAAAAATTTGCTAAGGCTGAAGTAAACATAGTCGAACGTCTCGTCAATAGTCTTATGCACTTTGGTAAAAGATATGCCAAGAATACAGGTAGGATGGGGGGCAAAAAGTATAGATCAATAAATATTGTGGACACCGCATTCGATATAATCCATTTAAAAACTGGAGGAAACCCTGTAGAGTACCTTGTTCGTGCAATTGAAAATGCTTCTCCTAACGAGGATACAACGAGAATAGGCTATGGTGGCGTCGTATATCATGTCTCAGTAGATATATCACCTTTACGCAAAGTAGATTTAGCTCTTAGATTCATCTCAGAAGGTGTTCGTGTATCCGCCTTCTCAAATCCAAAGAGCGTCGAAGAAGTTTTAGCAGATGAAATTATAATGGCAGCGAATAAAGATATAAACAGCTACTCTATTAAGAAAAAGAATGAACAAGAAAGAATAGCTATGTCTTCGAGATAATCAAGATCATAATACCGATTTCCTCCTATACATAGGAGGAACTTCGATCGCTTCTGATAGACTAAATTTATAATTGATAAAATTATTTATATTATTTGAGATAATTCCCCGTATATAACGACTTTTCAATACCCTTAGGAAGTTTGAGATAATGTATTTTGGCCGTATCAAGAATTTCTTAGTAGCTTCAATCATCATAGGGTATAGCTCTTCTAAAGGAACTGCTTGGGGGCATATCTCTGAAGCGTAAACACCTGTTTCCCAATGTTCATCTTCATTTAAAAGTCCTTGCGACGATAGCTCTAGCCATAGAGGCGTCCCTGGCTGGATTTCTAGTGGATGGAAAAGTGGAATATCGATATCTATCCGTTGCGCAAAGGCGAAAGTATTTCTAATCTCTTCTCGACTTTCATCTGGAGCACCAATTATAAATGAACCGACGATGATATCTATTCCTGCCTTTCTAGTTGCTTTTGAGGCAGCTTGAGATTGTAAAGGAGTAATTCCTTTATTATAAAAATCCAAGATTCTTTGATTTGCGCTTTCCATACCATAATAGATAATTCTACACCCAGTCTTGGCCATCGCCTCTAATGCTTCTCGGGATATGCAGTCAACTCTAGCGTCACAGACCCAGTCCATTTCGATCTTATTTTTTTTCATTAGTTGGCAAAGTTTTACCACCCTTTTTTGATTTAAAGCAAAGTTATCATCTACGAATATTATTTGTCTAAATCCTTCACTATGAAGCAAATATAATTCATCAATAATGTTTTCTGGGGACCTAGGTCTCCAAGTGCGTCGAGCAAATAAAGAGCATGCGCAATATAGGCACTTAAAAGGGCAACCGCGAGAAGAGACTACAGTAGTGAACCTTCCAGTCGCAAGCTCCAATCCCGCTAAGGTCGATCGGTATTCATTTTTGAGTAACTTTCGGTCAGGAAATGGAAGTTTGTCCAGATCTTTAAGGGGTAATCTATCAGGAGTAAAAACTATCTTATCCCCTTCTCTAAAGGTAATTCCTCGGATATCCTTGAGTTCTTTTCCTTTTTCTAAGCACTCTGCTATCTCTAAACATGTAAACTCTGCTTCATTCCGAACTATCACATCTACAAAAGGGTATTTTTCTAAAATTTTTTTAGCATTAAATGTGGCATGATAATTCCCGAAGGCAATTTTAATATTTGGATTTCTTTTTTTGACCTTTTCAGCTATGATTGCAGCAGATCTACCCGAGCTGGATAAAGTAGAAAAACCAAGGAAATCAGGATCCTCCTTTTCGATCCATTTAAGAATATCTTTAAGTGAGGCCTGATTTTTAACATCAAGAATTGAGACTTTGAAATTGTTCTGCTTTAACAGAGTAGATATATAAAGCAGTCCGAGAGGAGGCCATGAAGCAGGAGCAGAAACAACATGTGTCCAAACCTCGCTCGGTCCAGGGTTGATAAATGAAAAGTTCATATCTATTTCCACATATAATTTAGTACCTAATTTCTTTGATAATAAAAAAGTTTACTAATATATTATCTATTTTTTTATAATTTTGATCACAAAGACCTTAATCCTTATATAGAGAAAAGATTTTAATACGTAAGTGTAAAGTTGATTGGGTATGTCAGCAAAACCACACTTAAATCTCGTAATCACTGGACACGTTGATCATGGAAAATCAACTGGTATGGGTCATTTCCTTTTTGATCTTGGCGTAGTCGATCAACGTACAATAGAAGCTTATTCTAAAGAGTCTGAGAAGTATGGTAAAGGGGATACTTTCAAATATGCTTGGGTGCTTGATAGAATAAAGGACGAACGTGAGAGGGGGCTTACTATAGACCTTGCTTTTCAGAAGTTTGAGACGGATAAGTATTTCTTTACCTTAATCGATGCACCTGGTCACAGAGACTTCGTGAAGAACATGATTACAGGAGCCAGTCAAGCGGACGCTGCGGTACTTGTGGTCTCTGCTAAGAAAGGTGAATACGAGGTAGGCATGGGTCCTGGAGGACAGACTCGTGAACATCTCTTTCTCTTGTATACTTTAGGAGTGAGACAGCTTATTGTTATCTTGAGTAAGTTTGATGACGCTACTGTCAACTATAGCAAAGAGAGGTACGAGGAAACTAAGGCTGGAGTAGAGAAGCTTCTAAAGACAGTGGGTTATGATATTAATAAGATTCAAATTATACCATGTTCAGGTTGGACTGGTGATAATCTAGTCAAGAGATCAGAAAAAATGGAATGGTATACTGGCCCTACTCTATATGAATCTCTCGACCAATTGATCGAGATTGAAAAGCCTATCGACAAACCTCTTCGTCTTCCTATCCAAGACGTCTATTCCATAACAGGCGTAGGTACCGTTCCGGTTGGGAGAGTGGAGACAGGTGAAATCAAAGTTGGAGATAAAATAATAATATCACCATCTATGATCGCCACTGAGGTAAGATCTATAGAAACACATCATTCAAATATTCCAAAAGCCATACCAGGCGATAATATAGGCTTTAATCTAAGGGGAATCTCTAAAAAGGACATTAAAAGGGGTGACGTAGTTGGCCATCCAGACAATCCACCTACAGTAGCTAGGGAGTTTATCGCACAAGTCATAGTTGTACACCACCCTACAGCTATAGCAGCAGGATATACACCTGTACTACATGCTCATACATCACAGGTTGCTGCCCAGATTACAGAGTTAATTTCTAAAATAGATGCAAGATCTGGACAAGTGGTCGAAGAAAAGCCTAAATCTCTTAAAACAGGTGACTCGGCGCTAATTAGAATTCAACCTGTTAGACCTCTTTGCATTGAAACTTACAAAGAAATGCCAGAACTTGGACGTTTCGCACTAAGAGACATGGGTACAACTATTGCTGCAGGTGTCGTAAAGGAGATCACTCAAAAAGTGACTAAAGAAAAAGTACAAAAAAAGGCCTAATCAAAAATTATCTACCATGCTTTTTAATAATACATTCATATATCGATAATAAATATTTATTATAACTTAGATATTACATCCTTTTATTTAGGATAAGCCTTAAAAGATTGTTAATAAGAGAATGAGATAATATGCCTCAATCTGCCAGGATCAAGCTCACAAGTACAAATTTGAGTAACTTAGAACAGATTTGTAAAGAGATAAAAGAAATAACTGAAAAGACGGGTGTAAAGGTTAGGGGACCTCACCCCCTTCCAACGAAAAAAAGGAAAGTGGTCACAAGGAAAGCTCCTAGTGGGCAAGGTAGTGCTACATTTGATAGATGGGAGATGCGTATCCATCGGAGGCTAATAGATCTAGATGCTGATGATAGGACTATGCGCCAGTTAATGAGGCTTAGGATTCCTGAGGATGTATATATAGAAGTCAGTCTTTCAAGGTAAAATCTTTAAAATAACTTAACAGGACCATAAAAGTTATTGGTCTGTTACAATATTGAGTCAGACCGACTGATGATGAAGATTGCCATTTTAGGAGGAACAGGGGATTTTGGTAAAGGTCTAGCACTAAGATGGGTACGTTATCACGATATATTTATTGGCTCTAGAGATGAAGGAAGGGCAAAAGCATTTGCAAAGGAGTATGATCGGGTAGCCAAGAGACATTATCATAATGAGATGAAAGGCTGTATAACAGGTAATGATAACTTTCAAGCAGCCAAAGTCTCTAATATAGTAGTGTTTTCTGTACCATATCAACATTTGAGAAAATTCACTCAATCGATAAAACCTATCATTACTAGCGATAAGATTATCGTATCTCCAATTGTACCTATAGATAAAAATGGTGAATACTTCAATTATTCTCCATATATTATGAATGATATTTTAAACTCACCTAAATATGCCTCGGCTGCGGAGGTTATCTCTTTTGAGTTAAAATCAAAGCGCATTGTCGCAGCATTTCATACGATACCAGCTAAGAAACTCTGCAAACTTAACTTAGATTTAGATTATGATGTAATTATGACTGGGGACGATGTTAAAGCAATTAAGCGAATTTCAGAGCTTATATCTCAAATCCCAAATCTTCGCCCAATTTATGCAGGTCCTTTAAAAACATCTAAACTACTAGAATCAATTACACCTATGCTACTTAATGTAAGGCTATATAATAAGATGGGAGAATTATCAGTCAAAATAGTTTGATGTTACACAACAGTAGGAAGCTTTTTAACCATTATTACATACCGAGCTATTGGTTCGTTGAAGCTTCCTAAGATCAAGACTCAAGCTTTAAAAAGGATAGTAAAAAGGCCTACGGTCAAAAGGCGCACTCTTTTAATCTATCTAGTACTTATTATATCGTTCTCAGCCGCACTTATGATAAGGTCTGTACCAGCAAAGTATGGATTCTATCTTAATGAGTTCGACCCATATTATGATTACCGTATAACTCAGTTCATAGTAGATTCTATTGATGAGAAGGGGTTTTTAGGAATCTTTGATTACTTTTCTCTAAGAGATAATATGGCGTGGTATCCAGAGGGTCGGGATGTAGCTCCAACATCCCAAGGAGGGTTACAATTTGCTGGTGCGATACTTTTTGTCCTCTTCAAGAGTCTATTCGGTGTGAATATATCGCTCTACGACTTCCTCGTCTTATTCCCAGTATTTTTTGGAGCTTTGACTATATTTGCTATCTTCCTCCTAATAAGAAAGATAGCTGGGACTGGAGCTGGTCTTCTCTCTTCTTTAATATTAGCTACTTCACCCACGATAATATCGAGAGGTAACCTTGGTTGGTACAAATCTGAGCCTTTAGCCCTTTTCTTAGCAATACTATCAGCATATCTATTTTTATCTATATTCAGTTTAAAAGTAACGAAGACAGGTCTTACTTGGCGGGCGATACTATCTGGCCTTTTACTAGGTTATGCGAATCTATCTTGGGGAGGGTCGCAGTACTTCTTCGGTGTGATGGGGTTGTTATTATTGATCTCCCCTTTCCTTGAAGTAGATTTGAAGCGTGTAATATATGGTGGTAGCATATTCGTCTCATCGAGCCTGATCACAAGTGCTGCCTTTCCGAGGCCAGGCCCAGATATAATATTTGGATTGCAAGGCATGGTCCTTTTCGCTGGCCTCGCTTTTCCCGTATTGGCTTTTTACATCAAAAATATAACAAAGCCAAAAAATTATAGAAAAGTTCTGATAACAGCTTTAATTGCCTTATCACTGTTTGGCCTTTTGGTTATGAGTCTCGGCATAGTGTCGGGTTTGAGTGGCAGATATCTCACTGCCATATTCCCTTTCCAAAAGTCTGGCGACGCTTTAGTAGAGTCAGTGGCTGAGCATCAAACACCAACAAGTGCTACTTTTTTCGTTTCATACTGGATTCTAATTCCCTTAGCTGCTTTCGGCGCTTTCCAAATGTTAAGAAAGAGGACAATGGTTTCGGCTTACTCATTGATATTAGGAATAACTGCAATTTATATAGCATCATCTTTTTCAAGGCTCATGGTCTATTCTTCGATAGCTATTGCAGTCTTGGCTAGCATTGGTTTCAGTGAATTGTTTTTGTCTCTTCTAAAACCTAAAGACCAGATTGGTAAGAAAAGGAGGATGATCCATGGGATAGGGTCTGAAATGAAAATCGTATCTGCAGCTGGTTTGATCATACTTTTGGCTCTTAGTTTCAGTCCTTGGGTCAATTGGGGAGCTCAGTACGATTCACCTACAAGTATATCGATCTCAGCCTTACAATATAATCCAGGTGAGCCTCAAACAGACTGGCTAGAAGCTCTAACTTGGATTAGGGAAAATACACCTGAAGATGCCATAATTATTTCATGGTGGGATTATGGTTATTGGATAACTATCATGGGAAATAGGACCACTTTGGCTGATAATGCAACGATAAATTCTACACGCATAGCTCAGATAGGTAGGTTATTTTTATCAAATGAGGTTGAAGCAAAAGAGATAATCGATCAGCTTAGATGGGATCCAAACACGGAAGAGTATAGACCAGCTTATGTAACTATCCTTTTCTCAGCTACAAAGTCCCAAGATACATGCTACATTGGAGGGATCCCACCTTTTCTTTTATCTTTGGGTGGTGATGAGGGTAAGATAAGCTGGTTTGCTTCGATTCCTGGTCTTGAAGTTTCAAAATATCTCGGTATTGATGGCCTACCTACTGAGTACTTTTGGAACTATACCATATTGGGCAAGATGTTCCCATTGGATTATGATCGAGAATTATCAGAAAGCCTCTCTTATGAGTATAACATGCCAATTCAAGCGGGTATTCATAAAATAAAGTATTCCCAATATAGCGATGATATTTTGAGACTAGCCTTTGCATCTTCATTCAAAGGTTATGCTCAAGTCTTGGTGTATGAAGTTGTAGATTAGTCTGATCTCGTTATCTCGGAATTATTATCAAGAAACTACAGCTTTAAATTTAGGTAAAACTATGTTAAGATTAGAATAGCGGTGAGCATCATCCTTTATGAAAAAGAAGGAAGAAGATGAGATAGAAATTAGGGATATGGTTATAGACGATCTGCCAAAGGTTTTCCATATAGGTGAAGAAATTTTTACTAGTGAGAGATTCCCCCTAATGTATAGGACTTGGGATCAGTTTGAAATAACTTCTCTTTATACAGGAGATGCAGAATTTTGTATCGTGGCTGAAAAGAACGGAGAGGTAGTGGGTTTTGCTATGGCTACATTTATAGAAAAATCCCGTTCAGCTTGGAAATACGGTTATGTAGCTTGGCTAGGAGTAAAGAAGAGATACCATAGGCATGAAATTGGGGCAAAATTATATCGGGAAATTGAAAAAAGGTTAAGAAAAGATGGAGCGAGGATGATTATTGTTGATACCGAAGAGGGGGATATTGAAGCTTTGAATTTCTTTAAAAAGATGGGATTCAATTCAACAAGAGAACACATCTGGATGACTAAGACATTTAAATAATATTTAGTGATGCATATATTCATTTTTATTTAGATATCGATCCCTAACCCTATATCTGGCATATCTATCATCGAGGGAGAACTTAGCAGGATGCGGAGATATTGTTATTTTTTCACATTTTGGACAATTTTTTTTTAAAGTGTAAGTTTCACAAGATGGACATTTTTTAAGTAATTTTTTCAAATATTATCTCTCTCTCTTAAAGGAGAAGCTACCTTTCTTTTTCTCTACGGTTGCATTTACTTTTTCGATACTTGTTTGTAATGCTTTCTCAGCTATCTTATAATTCTCAGCTTCTACATCTATCCTATATCTTGGAGCACCCAAATACCTGATCTTGACTTTGGTATCTTCGGCATCAAGATTTTCAACATCCAATAAAGCCGACTTTATTATTTCTATACCATCAGGCAAGTTAGATCTTAGCTCCATTAATCCATGGATTTTTACAGTTGGAACGATTATTTTCTCTTTTGCGATAGCCTCTAAAGTTGAAGAGTAATCTTCTGGTAAATCCAACTTTTTTAGTATATTAATGCCCTTTTTCGATATCTGTTCTACAGCATCGTATAATGTTTCAAATTCCCCTATTAAAAGCTCCTTATACATACTACTTGTTTTTTCATCAAGATCTAACTTTCTTTCAACAAGTTGTAATGTGCTGTTTGCTTTTTCATCTCTCTTTATAGCAATTAGCTTCTCTCTCCTCTCCTCTCCAGAAACTTGTCTTAAAGAAAGGTCGACTTCCTTCCTTGTTTTGCTGATCCTAATTACTTTAAGGATCTTTTTTTGCCCCACTCCTACATATCTTTCTATATGTCTCACCCATCCAGTCCGTATCTCAGAAATGTGTAAAAATCCATCCATATCTCCATATTCATCTAGTGTCACGTATGCGCCATGAGATGTTATATTCTTGACAGTTGCAAGCACAAGCTCTCCTTCTTCGGGTAATAGGGGCTCTAATTCCATTTCAATCTAACCTTTTTAATATCGTGCCAAATATTTTTGCTCTGCCCCCAGTCTTCTGAGCCAAAAGGTGCTCGCATACTTTGCACTTTATATCTATAGTTGAGGATGAGAATACAACTTGCTCATTACCACAATTGGAACATCTGACTAGAAGGAAGGCACTTCTCGGTTTAGGCACAAATATCTTCTCTCTTTTCATATAAATTACCCTTTATTGAGTGATTTCAATCTTTTTTAGTCTTATCCCATACCTTACAATTTGATGGTTACAATCTTTACACTTGTACTTTAATGTCTGCTTTTTTGTAGTCTTAGCTGTTCTCTTTAACTCTGGGAACTTTTGTCCACCATATCCCTTCTTATCCCTAGCATGCTTTCTAGCACCTAAGGACATAGACCGCTCTTTGCCTCTCTTGTAAAGAGTTATACTATGAACTGTGTGACGTTTGCAACGTGGGCAGTATGTCTTTATCTCTTTTGGAGCTTTCAATTCATATGTCTCCTTATAGAACTTATGCGTATCCTCTCATATTAAGGGTATATGAATTTAACCTTTGTTAAATCTTAAGTGTGATATTTTTAGATCTATAAATCCCAAAATAGCTAAAATTCCAATTTTATATATCATTTTATTGTCTTCCTAATCGTTTATACTCTATCACGACTCTAATATCCTTACACATTCTATATGCTTCCCACATCAAAGCATCTTGTTGCTCCAAAGTCAAACCTTCCCAGTATGCCTTATTCTCCTCAGTCGTCTCATATTCATGATAATCTCCACACTCATCTGGGATTGATTCTTTATCTATATTCGGCATATTTCTATATGGACAACGGGCCCTGATCTTGACCATTTTCCATTCACTTTTTTACCTTATGATCCTAAAATAATACTTAGGATTTAAAAACGGTTCGTAAGTAACATAAAAAATTCTAAATCTGGGTCTCCCAAACCTATCGGTACCGGGACCGTTGGTCCCTGCACCTTATTTTTTAAAGATTATTTTATCTTATTTAGCTCTTTGCTTAATAATGCTTGAAGTTTAGAGGAAAATCTCGAATACTGGACCGATTTAGAGATCAACTCCTTCCTTACTTGATTGCAAGGGTATAATCTGGGCTTCTATTAGACAGGTGAGCAGCCTCCTCGATCTTCTTATAATCTCTATAGCCTTCCCATATATTTCATCTTTGGACATTCTTTTCCTAGCTAGACCAAGCTCGACCCCTTTCTCCCCTACTCTCGCTGCCACCTTTGGATAGACTTCCCATTCCGCCATAGTTGGGATTATGTGGTCTCTGCTCAACCCCTTCTCCTCCGCACATTTTGCCAGCTCTTCTGCTGCCGCTATCATCATTTCGTCGGTGATAGCCTTGGCTCTGATATCCAATACGCCTCTGAATACGGCTGGAAATATCAGACTATTGTTCGCTTGATTGGGAAAGTCAGAACGACCAGTTGCGACTATATATGCACCAGCTTCTTTAGCCTTCCATGGCCATATTTCAGGTATTGGGTTTGCCAATGTGAATACGATAGCCTTCTTGTTCATCTTCGATATCCATTCTTTCTTTATTACATTGGGATCAGGCTTAGATGCCGCTATCAAAACGTCTGAACCATCGAAGGCTTTGGTTAAATCACCTGAGATTTTCTCTCGATTGGTCTTTATGGCGAGATCATGCTTCCAAGGGTGTTTGAGCAGTAATTTATCCATATCCCCCCGATCTAAGTGGAGAATCCCCTTAGAATCTATTAAAATAAAGTTACCCGGGTCCGCTCCTGCTTCTATTATGAGTTTCGCATTCGCTATGTTCGCCGCACCAACCCCGAAGAACACGATCTTGGTGTCACGAAGCTTACGCCCAGTTAACTTCAGCGAATTTATGAGGCTTGCCAATATCACGCCCGCTGTACCTTGCTGATCGTCGTGCCAGATAGGTATCTCCATCTCTGCTCTAAGCTTATCCATGACGTAGAAGCACTTTGGTGAAGCTATGTCTTCAAGGTTTATGCCCCCAAAGGCTGGCTGCAAGCTCTTGATCACTTCTATAACATTATCCGGCTTATAGACATCTATTGGCAGCGGAATAGCATCCACACCACCTAGGTATTTGTATATCAGAGCCTTGCCTTCCATGACAGGCATAGCCGCTTCTGGACCGATATCTCCCAGCCCAAGCACTCTACTCCCATCAGTTATTATAGCTATGGTATTCCATCTACATGTATACTCAAATGATAGTTCTTTGTTACTTTTGATAGCTTCTGAGACTGCAGCCACGCCCGGTGTATACCATATCGAGAAGTCCTTCAAGTCTCGAATTGGAACTTTAGGGGTAACCTCTATCTTTCCTCCATAGAGCAAAGAGTACTTTAGGGCTAGTCTTGATGCCTCGTCTGTAAACGAGTCTTCGCTCATAAGCAACCTTCGCTAGACTGATTATTAAACATCTTGAAGTATAAGTTAATTATGATAAAACAGGAATAACGTAAAAGACTTTGGCCCATTCTCTTAACTTCTCCTTCTCTTCTCTAGTTAGATTGAAGGACTTTATGTACCAGCAAAGCCGAAAAGAGCAGAAATGACACAAAGGGGCGATAAGCACAACATTCGCAATTCTTCTCTGCCTCAGGTAAAACATCATTTTGATCTGAGTCTTGATCTCTCAAGAATGAAATTACTCTTTTAACCCTCCCATTATTAGGTAATTGATCATGTGTTTTTTTAAAGTGCTCAACATTCCAAGATGCGCCAGAAAGGGCTTTACTCACTTACTACACCATATATTAAAATTAAAATAAAAAAGGGTGTGGACTTTTGTCGATTTGGTTATGGTTATTAAGTGAAGACCCTTGATTTAATCAGGCGTTCACTTCCTTCGAGCTGAGGCACCTGGCTATAACCCAAAGTTCTGACGTATCCTGTTACCAGAGAGTCGAGTCTGTTACGGTTAATACCTGTGCCTGCCCTCCTCAGAACCTTGCACCAGCAATAGGTGTGAACTCCCCTAACTGCACCACCTATTGTAGTTTCTGCACAAGTTTGGTTATCACGGCATGAAGCCCACAATACATGATCAAGTCCTGGTACTACTACTATTTCTTTTGCACTTGCGTGGCCTGGTCTAAGAAAACCCCTAAGTGGAATCGTTGGATCTACATCGAGAAATAATCCATAGTCTTCTGGTGGCGGGATATACCGGTACGTTAGTGTTTCTGCTTCCGGAGCCATTTCTAAGGCGGCTAGTTCCCTTGTACCTGTTCCCGAGTGACAGCTATCGAGTATCACTTCAAGAGCGACCCCTTCCTCTATGCCGGTAAAGTGTTCAAGCAGGTCATCATCCTTGATCATACCAGCTGTTGCGTAATCATGGGGGCAGATTGTCTCATCTTTCCCATCAATTTCTGCTCCACTAGTATCTGCTACATAGGAGCCGTGTCCTGAGTAATGGAAAATGAGCACATCATCCTTTTTCGCGCCTTGGACCAACCACTTTATCCCTTTTAAGATATTAGCCCTTGTAGCATTGTGATTTGTTAGGATATGCATGGAACCTGGCCTTGCTCGTACGATTCCTAAACAATGTAGGGTAATAAACATGTCCCGCACATCATTGACACATCCACGCAGGTCAGGACCTCCTGGCCCAACAGGAGCGTAGTCATTGATTCCTACCAATAAGGCTTTATTCATCTAACACATCCCTTTCCATTATAATTGAATATGTCAACTAGGGATAAAAACTATTCTCCATCACATATAACGATTATTCATTACATTTTCCCTTATCGATATTATAAATAAAATAAACTAATAGTGTGTCCATCAATGAAAAATTCTTTTTGATTTCTATCACGTATTTTCCAATTTTTTATAACTATCTGAAACTGAGATAATAATTCTCAGAATTATAGATTACTGAAATGTAAATAAATACACTCAAATAAACAAAAACACTCGATCTTGCTACCCCTCCCCCTCCGAGGGTACGTCTTGGAATAAATACTTCCCATCATTTTGGAATCCCAGGTATTTATGGGCAGGATTACCCCTTCTTTCCGCATACTTTACGAAAAGACAATAAGAGAACTTAGGGCCCGATACCGAAGCAGTCTAGTGGATCTTGGACTCAAGGAAGCCTTCGATTTTATGCAGAAGGAGGCGTGGAATCCCGAGCAGTCTGCCATGGGCAACTCCACACCCACCTTACCCACGGTCTTGGACGGTCTGAACCTTACGGCCAACGTTCACAACAGGAAGCTAATAGAACTGCTGAATAGGAAGATCGAAGAGAAGGATGGAATCATTGGAGAATTGAAGGAGAGGCTTAAAGAAATGGATAAAAAGATTGCCTTGAAATCATGAATATGACAAGACGGTCTTATCAAAACAAGTGTAAATCAAACTTAAATTATATTATCTTGCTTGCCTCAGCAAGATGATGCCTTATTTCATATATGGCTTTATCAATAGTTAATGGAAGAGGTTGGACAACATCTTTGCCGATCAATCGATTTAAAAGTTTAAAGAGGCGAGTTATTGTAGGCGGTTCTAATTTCGCTTCATCAATAACTTTAAAGTTGGAGAATAAATCTTCCAGATAACCTTCTGCTAAGATCTTTCCTTTGGCTAAAATATAGCCTCTCTCCGTTACCATAGGGATAAAGTCAACATCGTGGGACGCGATAACAAGTGTAATATCCCTCTTATTATGTAAAATATTGATAAGCTTTATCAATTCCTCTCGGCTTTTTGGATCGAGATTTGCTGTTGGCTCATCTAAAATCAAGACATCTGGATCTATGGCTAAGACTATCGCTATTGTAGCCTTTTTCTTCTCCCCGATGCTAAGGTGATGAGGTGCCTTTTTTTCATAACCCTCTAATCCCACGATTTTCAGGGCATCCTTCGCTCTTTTTATCACTTCATCATTACATAAACCCATATTCAATAGACCAAAAGTTATATCATCCCATAAAGTTGGGCAAAAGAGTTGATCATCTGAATCTTGAAATACAAACCCGACCCGTGATCTTATCTTATGTAAATTTTCATTATTGATAGGCATACCGAGTACTTCTATGGATCCTTTAGATGGCTTAAACAATCCATTGATTAACATCAGTAATGTAGACTTGCCTGCGCCATTCGACCCAAGAATCGCTACCTTCTCTCCTTTCGATATACTCACATTAACACTGTCTAATGCTAGGAATCCATCTGGGTAAAAATATCTTACATCATTCACATTGATGACCATCTCTGTCATTTTATACAATTCCTATATACAAATATTCTATAGATAAGATAGTGATGCTGATCAGTATAATTATGGACCCAAAAATTATGTCATTTTTAGATATTTTCATTTTGCTAAGGGATTTTATGTGACCTTTATATCCTCTAGCCATCATTGCGAGGTATACCCTCTCACCCCTTTCGTATGCTCTTATGAAAAGAGTAGTGATCATATTCGCCAAAGTCTTCATAGATTCTAAACGGCTCTCTTTTTTAACTGTCCGAGCCTCTTTAGCTAGGACCATTCGATAAGATTCATTTAAAAATAGAAATATGAATCTATGTGTAACAGATAACATCATAACAAATACTTTTGGAATTTTTATTTTCTCCATCACATGAACAAGGCTCGAGAATTTTGTTGTCAAGACCAATAAGATCGATGTAGCCACACAGGCCCAAACCCTTAACGTAACCTGCACAGCTTTATAAACCCCTTCTATCGTAATGTTGACAAGAAATTCATTATAGCCAATTATAGTTATGGTTGTGCCCGGTGTCATGAAAGGTAATGGTAAAGCTATTATCGCTACAAAACCAGGGAGAAGAATAGTTCTAAGAGTGAAATATTTGAGCGAAATTTTTGATGAAAAAGAAAGACCGAAGATCACACAAAGCAGAATAATCAAAGGTGTGATAGTCTTCACCATAATTGCTAATAATATAAATACTAGAGAAGAGCAGAACTTCACTCTAGGATCGATCCCTTGAATAAATCCATCTATCGATGAGTAACTTTCGTTATAAGCTATCTCTCTAAATATCTTCAGGAAAGTCTTTAACATAGGATATCATCTAATTTCTTTCCTTTTCTTTCAATAACTTACCCGTAATAAAAGTGAGTCCTAGTATCAATAAGGTAGCACCTATCCCTAATGCAATATTTGTAACGGTATTTCCTTCTAGTCCAGGAATTTCATAATTTGGAAGTGGAGCATCCCATATAGGGTTCTCTCTTACACTAAAACGCTCTGCAACTTCCTCTAAAGTTTCTGCAGAAGATGATAACCATACGCATCCAATTATAACAAAGATAATAGATGCAATCATTCCAATTATGATAATTCTTCTATTTCTATCCATTTTAATTAACACCCTTTGAATCTTTAAAAATAGAAGGTAGATCCAATCCAATTGGTGCTATCTTTGGCAACCTCAGTAAATCTGGTCTTTGTTTAAATAAAGTCGAGATAATTATGGCTGTTACAATACCTTCTCCAAATCCTATGAAAAAATGATGAATACTCATCGCTGTAACTGCTACCTGAATGCTGTAGGGGAACGATAATGTTGAAAGCCCTAACTCAAATCCAGCAAATATTGCAGAGAGAATGTCCCCTATGAGACCACCCAAGAAGGCTCCAACAATTATGCCGCTTTTTCCCTTCATGATTTTTAGAGAGAGTAAAAATATTATGTAGGGTATAAAGACGCCAACCACCCCCATATTAAGAACATTTGCTCCTAGAGTAGTTATTCCACCATCACCGAAGAGTAGTGCCTGAATGAAGAGAATAAGGGTCATAGAGATTAGCCCAGCATAGGGTCCAAGAGCGATTGCCAAAATCGGTCCACCCAGCAGATGAGCGGTCGTGCCTCCTATGATAGGATAATTCATCATCTGGGCAGCAAAGAACATAGCTGTTAGTGTAGCCATTAGTGGAATATGCTTCTCACTTAAAACCTTATTCATCTTCCTAAGAGCAAGGGCCCAGAATATGATTACAACAAGGTAAGTTATTATGCAGATTGATATATCCAAAAAGCCGTCCGGTATGTGCATACTTATATTTACACCAGTATTACTATTTTTAACATTAGTAATACTATTAATATAAATATTTCTTGAGTATATTTGGATAGATCGAATATGAGTGAAAGAGGTGTCTCTAGAATTAGCATATCGATACCCCCTGATCTATTAGAAGAATTCGATAAAACTATCATGAATCTTGGATATAATAGATCGAAAGCGATTCAGGTTGCCATTAGAAACTTCTTAACTGAACACAAATGGATGCATGAAGTTAAGGGAATAGTTGCGGGCGCTCTGACTATCATCTACAATCATAAAGTAAAAGGCTTAGAAGAAGAATTGACAAATACTCAGCATCATCATTATAATATTATTGGCTCGACTATGCATATCCATCTAGATGAGAGAAACTGCCTTGAAATAATCGCAGTTAAAGGTGAAGTGAAATCCATTCGTGACCTTGCTAAGAAATTGATGGTAAGAGGAGTAAAGCAGATTAAACTTTCAATTATATCTTAATTTATTATTATTGTTATATGTACCTAATTATTATAACTTCTAATAAGTATTAAAAAAATTTATTACTTTGTACTTCTAAATTATCATAACATGAGCGAAGAAAAGGAAAAAGAGGAGAAAGGAAAAGCCGAAGAGGTAGCTGAAAAAACTGGCGAAGTTGCCGGCAAAGTCGCAAAGAAAGGTTTCGGAGTTGCTAAGGGTTTCGGAAAAGGGTTGAAAAAAGCTGTAAAGGGAGAAGAAGAAAAGGAAGAATGAATAGAGGTTTGGAACTTACTTAGATTATTCCAAATTTTATGAGAAAATTAGAGAAGCTTTTTAATTCTTGATTACAGAACCTTGGAATTATCTATTACTACCAAGGTAATAAAACATAAATAAGGTCAAGCATAATGAAGTGGACATGCGGAAAGAAAATAGAGAATTTCTCTATAAAAAAGCATTAAACATCCTTATTGTACTCAGCTTTGCAATCCTTCTCTTGAATATTCCAATAAAACCTGTTGTAGCCAGTACTTCTGATAATTCAGAAGTTACTATCTTCTATGAGGATTTCGAAGGAGTATTCCCTGATGATAATGACTGGTCCGTAGCCGATCTTGATAGTAATAATGGAGACGATCATTGGGGTGCCTCTGATTATAGGGCTTATGGGGGCACATACAGTGGTTGGTGCGCTCAGGTAGGAGAACGATCTGGGTGGACTCAGATCTTTAGAGAAGATTTTGAAGAAGGTTTCGGCGATGGTATAAACGGTTGGAGCGTGGACGATGAGAATCCTACAGGTCTAGACTCCTATTGGGATGATGTTGACTCTGATTTCGGAGGTGAGGGTACCAGTAGTGGAAACTATAAGGCTTATTGTGCAGGGAATGGTTATCTTGGAACTGAGATATCACCATCCTATCGTAATTATATGGATGCTTCTATGAGCAGGACATTGAACCTAACCGATTTCGACAATGCCGATATAGCATTCTATCATAAATTGATCTCTGCTGATGTGCCTTGGGATTATGGTCAGGTTCTTATCAACGATGTTGAAGTGAAAAAATATGATAGTCAGCAACTTACATGGGATTATGAACAAATAAGCCTCTTGGCCTATGCAGGAGATGTTATCGAAGTAACTTGGAACTTCCACAGCGATTCTGCAGACACATACGAGGGTTGGTATCTTGACGAAATCTTATTTTTTGGAAATGCACCCGTAGACACACCCAACTCGGAATTACACAACTACGATTTATACATGGAGGCTATCATGGAGATGAAGGAGATAGACCTGAGTGACTATACTTCAGCCAATCTCAGCTATTATTATTGGATGAATATTGAAACTGGTTGGGATTATCTATACGTGGAGACATCGCCCGATGGTCTAA
>JAKLZG010000058.1 GCA_024256165.1 Candidatus Methylarchaceae archaeon HK02M2 | reverse complement strand
CCTCCTGCTAAACCATTAGCCAGAATGGCCGCCCCTTGTGCCGCCTCTTTAGATACTTGAGCAAATCCTTTAATTTTTCTGACATTCCCTAAATCAGACAACCTCTTAAAGAGTTCATCATGAATTCTCTTCACTTTACACAATCTCCCAGAAAGCAAAATTTCCCTAGGTGTTTTTACTGACATTTTCATTTGAGCCACTCCTTTTTCTATACCTTCCATAAATGCTTCCCATGCCAAATTATATCGACTATTGTCAAGAGCTTTTTTTGCAAACTCCTTTGGTGTAACTTTTGTATTTCCAACTATGCATGTAACACCGCCTTTACGAAGTATGTTTTTATCAGAGATATTCAATAGGTAGGCTAGCTCACTATCCATTGATCCAATTGATAAAAAACCAATACTGCCAGTCGTCCCACCGATCCCATCAACAATTTGGCCTTTTTCAACACCTATTATGGCGTTATATCCAAAACCAACCTCAACTATTACGAACGAGGTCTCATTGTATTTTATATTACAATGCTTCGACTGATCGAGTACTCCTAATACAGAGCAGCAAAGCTTGTCTGCAGTTCCCATATCTATTTTATTCACTTTTCTATACATTGGTACTGTGGGCATATGTATGACACCTGGTATGAAATATACGTTAAACCCTTCCTTTTTTAACATCGCTACAACTTTTCTCAAGCCTAGGACCGCACTTGTCTTTATGTCATCAAATTTCACAAGAGCCATTAGTAAGAGTTTACGATCATCTATTTCATCGATATGTATAAGTGGGAGACCATATCCAGAAGGTCCAACTATTAGGTCTAATGGAGTTACCGATTTCAAGAGTTCTATAACAATTTTAGGATCTTTTACAATTTTTTCCGTATCTATTGTAGAATCGATAAAGAGATGATCTCCGTCCAAGCCGCAGAAATCGTAGCTCTTTGATCCAGGGTCTATTCCAATTACCCTAACCATCTTAATTTCAACTTTAACCTACTAATTTATAAAAAGTGGGCGATTTTTTGTGGATTTATATCCCTGAAACCTTTTATCTTTTCTCCATAATACGTGAGATTAAAAAGCTTGGTATCTGTCCTTGAAGCAAGCCATTCAAGTAGCTTTTTGCAGAATTTAAGCTTCAGAGACTTTTTCTCTGGCGAGTTCACATATACTTTTGAATATTTACCTATTATCGTACCTATATCCATGCCAGCCAAGGCTATTATTTCAGCACCCATATACAACGCGAAAAAAACCGCTCTGTCTCCATCTGTAAACCCTCCAAAGTTGTATACCCTTTGTTTGGGCTTAACTTGTGTAGTACCTAAAACCCTAGTCAATTTTGGGACGTATCTTAAAAGTTGTTGGATATTGTCCCCATGTCCATGAACTACCATCGATGCACCTTTTTGATTTGCTAATATTAGATCTTGTAATTTACCATCAAGGTCAGTTACTACTACTTGAGGAACCCTATTTGCAACTTCGAGAAGGGCTGTCGTAGCGCCATCTGCTGTGATTATAATAAACTTGTCTAGTAATCCTTCTCTTTTTATGCTATAAATATTATTTTCTAGTGAAGGACCTGCGCCAAATACTAACACAGGTTTACTATGAATAAGTTTCTTTAACTCTTTAGGTTCTATATATTTATCCTGAAGCAACTCATTTAGAATATCAGTGGCTCTTTGATCTTTTAATCTACTTAGGTTAAAGGATGATGCAATTTTATCATACCATGGCCACCACTCTTCCAAATCCATCGCGATCATCGTTTTATAAGATTCTAGTTTTAATCTATTCTCTTTTTGTTATAAAATCTTTTGAAGGTATCTCGATGTTTTTCAATACTTTCAATCTTCCTTCAAAATCGATACTTAAATCACTCTTTAATTCCTCTACTTGAGTCGCTACTCTTTTAATATTCTCTGCAGAACCTACTCTTTTCCAGCACAATAAAGCATCCAATAAAGAATGTAAAGCTAGCATTTTCACTTCCTCTTTAATAAAGTAATTTGCTTCTGTTTCAAAATTTTTTGCTGCTATTGACCATTTTTCATCCAATTCTTGGAAAGTCATTGAAAAGAGAGCGAACCAAAAAGGAGAATTTATTAGACCATTGATAAGTTCAAGTTTTCTATCTCTATCTGAAATAGACTTTATGACTTCTCTCATGAGTTTTATATCAGTTTTATTAGGGTAAAGTATCTTGTTATCTTTTATATATCCATCATGTAATGTACTCGTAAGATTATCGATATCTTGGAGATAATTTATATTATAAAAAGAGGTTAATTCTGGATCAAATATTTTTATATTCTCCACATTAATCAGATATGATTTTATACTACCTCTTAAGAAATCGCTAGGCCTCCATCTCTTAAGGTTTAGAAGGGCCTTATAACAGAGTTGTATGTGCTCTCTCTTATAGACCGATATGAGAGGCTCTATCTTACCATCAGGCCATAAAGGTGTGACGACATCAAAATGAATTGCTTTCTCTATTAACATTTTAAGCACATCTATTTTTATATAAGGTGTATCGCAAGGTAAGACTAAGATCCTGTCTTTTTTTATAAATCTTGCAGAAGTAGCAAGACCTATGAGTGGGCTATGTCCAACTCCTTCCATATCTGCTATTACATGAAGATTTGGATACTTCTCAGAAAAAAGATTTGAGTATAACTTCTCTTGTTCCTTTTCCCTCGCCACAACAGTAACACTATTGGAAACTTGATATGCTGCCTCTATGACCCACTCAATCATCCTTTTGTTATCTACAACTTCTAATGCTTTATTCTTTCTAATGGAACCAATTTGTTGAAAACGTTTATTTTCTCCACCTGATAAGATAGCAACTCCTACATCCATCGATACCTGCTCCAATCTAACTAAGTTACACAATCACTTTTTTTCTTCTCTTACCGGGCTGAGTCATAGCGTAGATGTCAAGTATTATATCTAAATTTTCTTCTGAGAGCAACTCTTTCTCTAAAACTACCTCTCTTATCGTTTTCCCAGTAGCTAAAGACTCCTTAACTACCTCTGCAGCTTTTTCAAAGCCTATATGAGGGTTTAGAGCTAAAGCAATCCCAGGACTATGTTCGATGATTTTTTTACACTTATTTTCATTTGCAGTAATTCCTAACACAAGCTTCTTAGTGAATATATTAACAGAATTTTTTAGTATATGTAAAGATTGAATTAAATCAAATGCTATTACGGGCATCATGACATTTAGCTCCAATTGCCCTGCTTGTGCAGCAAGAGTTATCGTTAAATCATTTCCTATAACTTGAAAAGTCACCATGTTCATAGCTTCAGCAATAACTGGGTTGACCTTTCCGGGCATTATAGATGATCCGGGTTGAACTGCAGGTAGATTTATCTCGCCTAATCCAGTTACAGGACCTGAACTCATCAATCTAAGGTCATTAGCTATCTTGATTAGATCTGTTGCTAATGTCTTGAGTGAATTGGAGACTTCGACGAAATCACCCATAGACTGAGTGATTCCTATCAGATTTTTTGCAGAACGTAGATTGAATCTAGTATGTTGTTTTAACCTATCTATGACTAGCCTAACATATTCAGGGTCTGCATTTAGACCTGTTCCAACAGCTGTCCCACCTATGTTTAACTCCTCCAAAGCTATTGCAGCTCTCTCTATTCTTTTAATATCATCAGCTACTATAGATGCATACGCACTAAACTCTTGACCAAGGCGAATGGGTGCACCATCCTCGAGATGGGTTCTTCCAGACTTGATTATCTTATCAAACTCTCTCGCTTTTTTCTTAAGAGCTTTCTCAAGACCTTTTAATTCTGAGATCAACTGTTGAATTAAAGTGAGGCAAGAGATACGCATAATTGTTGGAAATACATCATTTGTGGACTGAGCCATATTTACATGATCGTTAGGGTGGATAATATTGTAATGTCCTTTCTTTCCTCCTAACAGTTCTATTGCCCTATTCGCTAGAACTTCATTTGCGTTCATATTGTGAGACGTTCCAGCTCCTGCTTGGAAGACATCTACCACAAATTGATCATGCCATCTTCCTTCAATGACTTCATCAGCTGCTAGAATTATCATACCTGCAATCTCAGGCTTTAAGTCTCCAATTGTCATGTTAGCTTCGGCTGCAGCTTTCTTAACAATGGCAGTAGCTTTGATGAACTCTGGATGAGGTTTTATTCCACTTATAGGAAAATTCTCTAATGCTCTTATAGTCTGAATCCCATAGTATGCATCTTCAGGAACCTCCTTCTGTCCAAGAGGGTCTCTTTCTATCCTTCTATTTGCCATTTCTGTCATCTTAGAATGTAATTTTGTTATGTTTAACTTTTTACTCGCACTTTAAAATATAGGAATGAACTTTATGTGATAGGTCCAATTTACTCAAGTCGATCTCTAATAGATCCCCTTTATCTGCTTTCTCAAAAGCAAATCTATAATTTGATAGTAACTCGTCCAATTTGTTACATCTCTCGACTGCAGAAGATTCTTTGTATGCAGGAAGGTTGAGAGTTTTGAAAATCGTTGGCGCTATTAACTTTGCTGATGATAACATAGCCCAGGAAACATCCTGAATCTCCCATTGGGCTGCAATATCGCATCTCTGACCGAAGATGTGTCTAAACTCCCTTGGATTTGCTGTGATAGTTATATTCGTTTTCGATGCAGACGGGATGATGAATCTAGCATCTTCCTTATATGATCCTTTTTCTGAATAGGCTCTGTAAATATGCTCACTAAGGGCCATATAATCATCATAGTTAAGTTCGATTTTTAATCCATTTAATTCTCCTTGAATTTTCTCTTTTATATCTATGGATGGAGGCCTTATATACCATTCATCTTTTCCTATCTTTACATGTCTTTGACTCTGCTGTGAAAAGGAGGCAAGCCTATGTCTCACTAGTTGATGTGTGAGAACTCTTGATACATTTTCCAAACTATATGTTAAAGTACCATGTTCAATCACATCAAGATGTCCTAACTGAAGAGCCTTCTCTAACATTCTCTTAACATCAAAATCACTTAAGAGTTCTTTGTTAAGGTAAAGATCTGACGCTGAGTGTTGAGAGTAGCATGACCTCATACTTGAAGCACATACTCTCTCAATGTTAAGGGTGTATGAGAAAAGTATTACTTTTGTTTCTTTCATTCTACTGTCTTCTCTATCAGAAAAAGTTCATCAAGTGTTTATATAAAAAGTTAATTAACCTTATTTTGGAAGTATCGCTTAAAATGACGGGAGTGACAAAAGTTAAGGTCGATCCAGGAATATGCAAACGGAAGGTTATCATTAAAGTAGAAAAATCGGGATCGAAGGCTAAAATAAATATCGAGTCAGATTGCCCCCTTTTAAACGAATTTTCAGAAAAGTTGAAAGAATTAGAGGGACGTGAATCCACAAGAAATCTTCTTAAAAATATCGTGTATCAGTTATCTTCAGAATGTCTACATGCAACCTGTCCTGTTCCCTGTGCAATACTCAAAGCAGTCGAAGTAGAGTTTGGTTTCGCAGCAAAAAGAGACGTTAAAATAACTTTCATGAGTGATAAATGATGATCCGAGTTATATTGAGAAGAATATTCATTTTAATAGATTTAATTAATAATTTGGTTATCTTACATACTCAATAAATTCAAAGGCAACGATCAATAAATTCAGACAATCATCAATAAATTAAAAGTAAACGAAGAAAATTTGGTGTGTATAGATGGTAGAACTTTATACAGTTGGATCGGAAGGTCAAATTCTAGAAATAAAGAAAGAACCTGAAAAGATAGAAGTAACAGAGCTTAGAAAACTCATAATGACAAATGAAAGAATCTTAGGAAATGTAGTTCTGTTAGACAATAAAATAGAAACTTCCGATGGCTCTTTTGCACATATGTTAGGATTGGATATGTTTGATTTAAGACCATTAATAATCGAGCTAAGAAACATAATTACAGGCACCGAGGTAATACCCCAAATCTTACCTTATTGTGATTTTATGAAGTCCAATCCTGATACAATGAAGTTTAGAATCTCATCAAATACAAAATTCATGCAGAAATTACATGGGCTGAAAGTGGATCTGGATAAGCTCAGTAAGGGATTGGGAGAAGATCCAAAAGTTATTTTAGTTGCTCCCGCCTTCAAAAAAGAACTTTTAGATGTTGCGAATTATATCAAGTTCGGTATAAAACTAATAGAAATTTCTAGATATAAAACCGAAGATGGAAGAGTCGTAGTTGCAATAAATAGGCCTCAAATCCCTATCGCTTCTCCAGCTACGTTTAAAGTTGGTGGGGTATGGGACTATCCTTCTATAGAACGATCACATGTAGAGAGACAAATTCCACATGAAGAGAAAATTGAGAGCCGAGTAGAAATAACCCCAACTCCAATTGGTTCAAAGGTGCTTAACTACTCATTTAGAGAGTGATACTCTCTAAAACTAATCATTTCTCTATTTGAAAATAATCATAGAAATGTAAAGTTAATCAAAAGTAGATAATCAGAAAGGTAATAGATATTACGGTAAGTAAGAACCTTCTATCGGATTCTCAACCTTTATATCGTTAAACGCCATTCTAAGATTTTAATAGATGATTAAATTATCCATTAATTTTAAATTTTCTTACTTCTTCTGCTAGAACTTTTATATTATTGATCGGCATTGCAGGTTCGATACCACAGCCTGGCTCAAGCAGATCGACACCAGATTCAAGTGCTTTCTTTGCGATAATCCTAACCTCATCAGGAGTGCCATGAGTCAGTACTCCTTTTGATTCAATATTGCCCAAAATTGTAACATCTCCTACAATAGGCTTGATTCGAGCAATATCAACACTTTGTTTAACGCTTATCGCGTCGAAACCAATATCGACCATTTCTGGTATGAAAGACTCTACATCTCCACATAGATGTAAAACCCTTATTCCGTCTAAATTTTTTGCAATTTCCTTTAATGCTGGCTTAATGAGCACTTCGAAGACTTGAGGACCGGCTTTATCAGGTGTACCTAAAGGCTCACCTAATGATACTATATCCGAGCCTGCACGGTATTGTGCCTTAGCGTATTCTATAATTACTTCCACAGCTAAATCAATATACTTTTTAGCATCTTCTGGTTTCCTAATTGACCACATCATAAATCTCTTAGGTTCTGCCAGCTCACCAGCTAGCGAGTAGGGGCCAAAGACAAAGCTTGTAATAGGGAGGAAATCCCCCACTTCTTTCCTTAACATGTAAATCGCTTCCATTATTGCTGGAATTCTACCTCTCTCAAGAAGATCATTAGGCATTTTTAGGTCCTTAGGATTTTCAAAGGGATGACTTATCATTGCCGGTTTTAGATCACGACGATCATACCATTTGATTTCACACCCTAAAGCTTCTGGCAATATACTGAATTCATGTCCAACATTAACATTTTCGAGTCCAGTTATCTTTTGACTAGCTATAGCAAGATTTGCCATCTTTTGAGGATCTTTAAAAGCATTAGGCCAATATATTCCGACAGTTTCCTGAATCTCCGTTGAGACACTCCCTCCACAGGCCCCTATACATGTCGCAGGTACTCTATCTACCTTTCCACCCATTAAAGCAGCCAAAACTCTTCTTTTTGGAGAATATTTCGGCATTTACCTCATATTGAGGCTCATTCATTCTTAATTTAAACTTTTTTTACTTTTTCATACTTAGAGTTCTGATTTTAAAAATTAACTTAAGGTAAAATGAATGATGATTCAAGTTTTATTTGATTTGATATTCTCGATTTATTAAGGAATTTCTACTTTTGGCATATCTCTGAATAGAAGCTCTTTACCACCTATCAGACGTTTTTTTAAGCTCCTAAGTGCCTCATAATGACAGAATACTCTCATGTTGTACTTATCAGCCATGATTACATCAGCATTCTTTACTACACTATAATACAATTTCTTGTACATTTTATATCTATGTGAAAGAAGTTTCATTAAGTTATAAATAAAAGTAATTCTCGTTTGTTTTGACCCTTCGATGCATTCCTCAATCGTGGGCGACATACTACGGATAATAAACTCCTTGTCTTCCCTAGATAGTGAGCCCAAAGTGATATTCATATACATATCTTCAAGATCTTTGGGTTTCATGCTAGAAATTCTTCTTGTAGACCTGATAAATTCGCAATGTTTAATCGGAGTATCCAACCACTCTACTTCTCCTACATCTACTGTTGCTTGACTACCCATACTCTTATACATTGGGATTGCTGTTATTTTTACTTTGTGTATGATAAGTACTAACTGTCTTTTGTAATATTTACAAATGAATTGATACTTTTGTAAATAGATGGCCTTATAAATAGAACATCTATATCACAAGCTAAATCCAATTTAGAAATATTTTTAATTGACTCGATTAATGATTTTTTAATAAACTACAGTTGAAATCTGATGGTTGTAGTTAAGAAACTGACGACATCTGATCTACAGAGTCTTGATGTTACAGATGGCTTTACATGGTGTATTAAATCTTTAGGAAAGGAAGGAAAGGTTAAGTTTAAAGAATTTTTAAAACAAAAGCTTTCAGAAGGAGGTGAAATCTTTTTAGCAATCAAAGAGAATAAGATAGTTGGCTTTGCAGCGATTATAGATTGGCAAACTTTACCGAATACCAAATTCCTTGATGTAATGGAAGTTGCTAAACCATACAGAAGTCAAGGTATTGGTACCATGATCATGCAAAAAATGTTTGTAGAATGGGATACACTAATCGCTTTAACACCTTTATCACAACCTGGGTGTGAAGAGAAATTAAGAAATTTTTATCAAAGATTTGGATTTACGACTATAACTGATATAGTAAAACCAGTGATAATGATACGAATCCCAAATGATACTGATAAGTTGAAGGAATGGATAGAGTATATAGAAAAGGCACTCGATGAATACTCTTATCAGACATACCAGATTCAGCCTACCCTTCATATATGGGGAAGACGCTATGCTCCATGGCTTAAATATACCTATGACGTATATAGGCCACTTTTAAAGGAAATGAAGAAACGTATAACCAAAAAGAAACGACTTAACAAATAACTATATTATTGATCTAAATTATATTGATTGATTATTAGGTTGACTCTGAGGTTGGTAATATTTACACATCTCTATTTGTTCTTTTTAGGAAGCAAATGAAATCGTCTTTTGGTATAAGGACGAGCTATAAAAAGAGACACTAAAATAAAGATGGCCCCTATACTAAAAAATAAAATCATTACGATCCATGTTTGCTGAGTGACCTTGATATGGAGCGTTTTACTTACAGCTCCTTCACACTCTTCATCACCATCCCAGCTTGCTGTGACTACCCAATTACCAACAGTCCCTGGGCTGAATGTATGATTAAAAAACCCCGATGAAGTTAATACAGTATAATTTATCAACTCTCCGCGTTGTGGTATATATGTCAATACAATGTTTACATCATTAGAAGGAGAAGGTGTTATCCAACCATTAACTTCTAGTGAAGAACCCACCTCTAAAGAGCAGTAAGTTCTATTTGAAGATGTAAATTTTATTTCAATTTCTGTTTCAATCTTATCCAATTCAACAACTTCACTCAAAGCTTGGACCTTTATTACTGGCACAATGAAAATTAAAAGTGAAGATAAACATAAAATTCCTACAATTTTCAGAAGTTTCATCTCTATGCTCTATACTCTCCTAAAGAGTCGAATATATGATTAATGGTTTTCAAATGCAATTATTCTTCTCGTTCTATCTCTCTCAAAGCCTTCTCTTCAGAATTTATTATTCTTCTGAGTAAATACTAATCTTCAATCTAAAAAATATTATCTTTAAAGTCAAAAAGGCTTAAATTTAATAATTCAAATCTTTCAAATGAAGTTGAAGAAGAAGCATCGGTTCAAAGAAGAATCGATTAGAATAAGAGCTGAGCGAATTCTTGGTTTAGATAGCTATGCAAACGAAGAAGATATAAAGAATACTTATCGGAAACTGACATTAAGATATCATCCTGATAGAGATTCTAAAGATCATTTTATGGAGGCTGGATATGATATAATATCTCTATTTTACTAATATCAAGTTGGACTCATGTATATAAGTGAGAGAAGAAATGAATTCATTAGAAAGGTTTGAAGTAACATTAAATCTAGAAAAGCCTGAAAGAGTGCCACTATTTTACTTATATCTTGGAGCTGGACATTCCGTCCTCAACGAACTTGGCGTTACAATGAGAGATGTCTACTACTCAGCTCAAGGAATTGCAAAAACACAAATGAAGGCCAGAGAGATGTTTGGACATGATAATGTTATGTCACCATGGGGATGCATAACTGTAGAGGCAGAAGCGTTGGGCTCCAAAATTGAGAAAAAGGAAATGGACTACCCTAAAATTGTTGAGTATATTTTAAAGGATTCAGAGGAAGTTGATAAATTAGAGGTTCCAGACCCTTTAAAAGACGGAAGAATGCCTATGATATTAGAAAGCTTAAATATTCTTGTGGATACTGTCGGAAAAGATACTACCGTTGTCGGATTCATGAGCTCACCATTTACTATTTTGGATGGCATAAGGGGATTTGATAAAATTTTGAAGGATATACTGATAAATCCTGATTTATTAAAAAAGATGTTAAAGATAACTACACATACTTGTATAGAATATGGACGATCGATGATAGACCAAGGAGTAAATGTAATACTGATCAAAGATGGATTTGCTGGAGGCGATTTAATGAGTAAGACACAATGCTTGGAATTTGATATAAGATATTTAAGATCAGTTGTAACCTCTCTAAAAAATTACGGTGCGAGTGTAATAATAGGTAATGTATCGAGTAAACCTTATCTCGATCTGCAAGTTGACTTAAATCCAGATGCTATCTGTTTCGCAACAGGAGATGTTGGAAAAGTTAAGAAGAAGTTTGGAAACAAGGTTTGTATAATAGGGAATGTAGATCAGACAAAAATGCCCTTCAAGAGAGCGATTGATATCGAGAAAGAGGCAAAGTCTTGTATAGAGAAAGCAAAAGAAGGAGGAGGTTATATTCTCTCTACTGGCTGTGAAATTCCATTAGAAACTCCTGCTGATAACGTCAGGGTACTTAGAAAATCAGTAGAAAAATACGGCGCATATTAAGAATAAATAAATTATGATGAGAAGAACCCCATCTTTCTTTTAGTGTAAAAAACCTCATAATTATGTGGTTAACTAAATCCTCATAAAGATGTTGTTGTAATGGAAAAAAGAAAGTGAATAGAATTGCAGGAGTATAAAGTTCTTGTATCTTTCTCTGATGACAATTATGATGATTCTTTAAGCCGCCTTAAACATCAGATATCTACCTCATTAGAACTTTCAGAATTGGAATTCTCTAATATGGTAACTAGAAAAGGTATTATATTACTGAACGCTGAAGACCCTGTCAGAGTTGCTGATGTTTTATCGAAGATACTAGGTGTGGATTATACTGCAGTAGTAAAGATTGTACCATCAAAATATGATGACGTTATTGAAGCAATCACAAGATCAGGATTGAAATTGATCTATCCAAATGAGACTTTTACAGTAAGGGTCGAGCTAAAAGGCACTCTTCCGTATAGTAGTCGAGATATCGAATTCGCAACTTGTGCAAGGCTTATTGGGGAACTTGGTGAAAAAGGTGTAAGACAAGATAAGAAAGACCCTTTAAAAGTAATTTATGCAAGAATAGAAGATGAAACAGCCTGTATATTCTTTTATAAATATGATGGACCGGGAGGGATACCTGTAGGATCGAAGGGAAAAGCCTTATGTCTATTGTCGGATGATAATTATAGCGCTGTTGCAACTTGGATAATGGCCAGACAAGGAATTTTTCCTTATATTTTATTTTTTGACACTCGTCCCTATGTTAATCAATCTTGTGTGAGAAGAACAATTACTGTAGCTACTCTAATTAGAGAATTTTTACCTGTTAAAAAGTATGATCTTATTGTGATGAAGATAGGGTTTATTATCAACCATTTAAAAAAAGTGTGTCCCCCTGAGTACGATAAGAATATGCCTTTTTTATTCAAGAGGATCATCATGCACATAGCATGTGTTTATGCTGACAAAGTTGGTATTGATACCATCGTTAGTGGAGAAAATTTAGGTCAAAGTACACTCAATACTTTTATGAATTCATTTAAGATAACTTCAATATATGATAAGCAAGTTCTTTTTCCATTAATCGGGTTAATTGACCAAGAGATTGTAGATTACTCAAAGAAAATCGGGGTTATTAACTTCACAAAAGAAAGTCAAAGAGACTTAACGAAACTTGATGAGAAGGTTATGATTGAGGTCGAGAGCAAGTTAAAAATAAAAGAACTTATTGATGAAGCTTTAAGCAACGTTGTATTGATTGATCTTAAAAATGGATTTAATGATTTACATGAAATCTTAAACAATTACCCTATCTAAAAAACAACTTTATATTTCTTGAAAATTTATTAGTGATTAGCGAGCAATGAAGAGATAGCCCTAGCGAATGATGAGCTAGATCTTGAGTACTGAGCTCGCATTATTGTATAGATTATTAAAATCAAAAATATAAATTAACCAAATAACTGTTTTCATTTTTCAAATTATTTTTTTGATATATAGAAATTTTTTTAATAAATTATGATTTAGGTCTTGACTCCCTTTGTTCTCCTTGTTTTTTCTGTTTTCTTCAATTTCTTCCACCTAATTTAAAAAATCTCTGATCAATTGATAGGTGTGGGAAAAAGTTGAAGTTAATCCATTATGTTGTAAATGGAGAAAGAAAATATGGATTCTTAGTTGGTGGAAGAATTATTGTCAGCGATCTTATATCGGAAATTTTAGGTATCGATCTTCCCAAAGATATTTTAGATTTTATTCTAAGATGGTCTGAGCTTAATATTAATCTGACACTTTTAAAAGGCTTCGAGGAACTCCTTGAAGGGAGTATTCTTTTACAAAATTTGGAGAGAATTTTAGCTCCTATTACTCATCCCCCAAAAATTATCTGCCTTGGATTGAATTATTCAACCCACACTAAGGAGTGGAAGGTAAAACCGCCTTCTGAGCCTATCGTATTTATGAAGCCAAGGACGACAATAATCGGTCCTTTTGATGATATCGTTTCACCTTCTATAACTAAGGAACTTGATTATGAAGTTGAATTAGCTGTTATCATTGGGAAGGAATGTAAGAGAATTAGTGAATATGAGGCTCCGGAATACATTTTGGGTTATACGGTCCTTAATGATATTACTGCTAGAGACCTTCAGCGTAGAGAGAAGCAATGGTTTATGGGAAAAGGGATGGATACATTTGCACCAATAGGACCTTGGATCGTAACTAAAGATGAACTGAACCTCAATAACCTTAGACTTACTACAAAAGTAAATGGAATGTTGAGGCAAGATGGTTCTACTAGAGACATGATCTTTAAGGTTGACTATCTAATATCTTGGTTAAGTAAAGGGATAACTTTGGAACCGGGAGACATAATTTCGACGGGAACTCCCTCTGGAGTTGGAGCTTATATGGACCCTCCTTCCTTCCTTAAGGAAGGCGACGTAATAGAAGCAAATATTGAAGGAATAGGGAGTTTAAGGAATAAGATAAAATTTGAAAAGATATAATACAATTTCAAATCAATCTAGATCATTAGGAAATGCCTAAACAAGAAGATAAATGAAATCCAACCATTTCAATTTCAATTTTAAAAAAATTGCTATTGTAAATCATCTAGCCATCCAGCAAAGGGAGTCAACCTCTTTTTAAAGAACTTACCAATATTTTTTCGATTTTTTGCTTGGTGGTACTTCAAATATAAAAGATCATTTTCAATACCTACGATTTCAATCTTTCCAGTTATGTGTGACATTATATATTTGAATCTTTTACTAAGACCACTCATATTTTTCTTTGCATTTTCAATAATTTCGTACCCTTCTTTTAATGGAACTATAAAATGTTTGCATCCCTTTACTGGTCTACATTG
>JAKLZG010000057.1 GCA_024256165.1 Candidatus Methylarchaceae archaeon HK02M2 | reverse complement strand
TCCATCATCTTTTTATGAAGAAGTATCTGTTCTCTAAACTCATCAAGCCCATTTGGATTTAGAGACGAGAGGCTATGGAAGTAAGTTTGACAGAGGAATTCAACTCTACCTAATGAAGCCACCTCTTTCAATATTTCCACTAGTTTGGGATTAAACTTTTCAGCCTGCTCAAGCCAAAGGACACTTAAGCTTTATACTACCTTGAATGAAGGATGATTCATTAATAGGTTCTTTATCAATGAAGTAGCATCTAAGTAGCATCTATCCGATACTTTCTGAAAGATTTTTTTTTCAAGCTCTTTATCATAAATATTATTAAAAATATTGGAGGATCTTCTATACGATGACGATGATTCAATAAGAGCTTCTTTAAGTTCTTTTATACGGATAGGTTGATGAACCTCAAACATTAGAACAACTCTTTTAACCAAATTATATTCGCCAAAGTAATAGAGTTAATATAAACATTGTTAAGTATCTGTTTAATTAGACACCATTACTCCTAATAAAAATAATACTCATCATTGATACTCAAAATGTTTAGAATGGAAAAAAAGCTTCAGCTTATCTTAATAGAATCTATTTACGAAGATCAATTTAAAAAGATATAAAGCAATCGCAATATTTAAACCTAAACTTGTAGACATAGCAGTAGAACAGGATATAAAATTTAATTTCCATTTTAGATGCTTGCTAAGTAGCTTTTAAATAGGTATGAGTTAAAGGAACTTCTTTGTGATAATCAGCATAACGCCGGGACTTGCACTAGATGAAGGATACACTTATACAGGAGGTCTTGGAGTGCTAGAAGGAGACAAGTTTTACGGCGCTGCGAAACTGGGTTTACCATATACAACTTTAACCTTTTTTTATCGTGAAGCATTTATAAATTATGATTTCGACCAAGAAGGTACACCGATACCGAAGTCGCAGTCACAACCTCTTGAATTTCTCGAAAAACTTGTTCAAGAAGGAGTGTTGACCGTGGAGCTTCGTGGTGAAAAAGTAAAGGTAGAAATTTTAAAGTATCGTAAAGGAGAAGCTGAAGCCATATTTTTCAACCCTATAGAGCCTAGTTGGGTTTCCTGTCTTACAGACCATATATATATGGAAAAAAGTCTAGAGGAGAAGTTTTACAAGTATACGCTCTTAGCAAAAGCTTCAGCTGAATATGTAAGGCAATATATAGGTGTAGAGCGAGTAGACTATATCGATCTCCAAGAAGCCTATGCAGCCTTTCTCCCACTCATCCTTAGAATCTCTGGGAAATTCAGATTAATAATACATACACCTGGACCGTGGGGACACCCTGCTTTTCCAAACAAGTTTTTTGAGCAAGAGTTTGGGTACAAGTTCATCAATAAAGAGATCGTTCTAACCGATATAGGTTTAGCTGCTTCTAGAGAAGCCTTCACAGTATCTGCCAAACATTTTGAAGTCATGTCTAAGATTATCCCACACTTTACAAGCAAACTTCGTTATGTTACAAATGGAGTAGATATCGAAAGATGGATGGATAAGACGCTTAAGACAAGTTATGAAACTGGAAATCTTGATCTCAACCGTTTTATCGAAAATAGAAAGGCAATTAAAAAGAAATTTGCTGAGTTCATTCGAAGATACAAAGATATAGATGTCGAAGGCATGATTATTATCAACTGGTGTAGACGTACTGCGCCTTATAAAAGACCTGACTTTGTTATCAGAGCTATTGAAGATATACCTAATAAAAATGTACTATTCTTACTTGGGGGGGCCGCTCACCCTTATGATAAAGTAGGCTTGGAGTTCGTAAGAACCTTCCATAAGCTACATATCGAACGGGAGAATGTCGTATATATACCTGAATATAAAGTATCGACAGCGAAAGAGCTGATCAAGTCTAGTGACCTATTACTTTTTACACCTATATCCGGATGGGAGGCTTGTGGTACAAGTTACATGAAAGCAGCTATTAATGGAGTACCCACTCTCGCTTCACGGGATGGTGGAGCAATGGAGCTAATTAGGCATGGTGTTAATGGATGGTTTTTTGGAAAGGATCTTAAGGAATTATGGATACCTAAAACACCAGAAAATAACATAGAGGATTACGAAGAATTCAAGAATCTATTGCTTGAGGTGATAAACTTGTATCAGAATGATACTGAAAGATACTATAAGGTTGCGTCGAATGCATTAAGAACATCAATTCCTAGAGTAGGTATAGAAAGAGTGTTAAGAGAGTATTACCCAGATATAGTGAAGACACATTTATGATTGTTATCAGAACAATCAACTCAAAAAAGAGAATGTAGAAATTCAATAGGAAAGTTACAAATATTTTAAAGAATTTATGTATGGATCAATCCAATGAGACCAAAACTGTGCGGGGTTTTTGACTGGTATAAGATTATTACTGAATTTACTTGGATATGGGTTAATACCTTCTGGTAACGAAAATAGCTCATTTGAGTAGAATATCGCGTTTTCTCCCAACATATGGTCTAAGTTCGATACCAATAATCCTTCAACCATCTCATCTTCGTCAAGCCTTTGTGCTAATTTTATTAAGTATGGTGTATCCCTAGGCCAAAGTGTTGATAAATGGTATTGCTCATCACCTAGATACGTTCCATTGCCTTTTCGATTCACTAATAGGCCAAAGGGATAGGAGCCAGAGCCCAAATAAGTCAATGATCTATAAACCAAATACTTCTTCGCAGTTTTTAATATCCCTTCGAGCTCTTTTTTACTAAAGAGCCACCAGACAACAGAAGCTGATACTACTACTGTAGATGAAAAATCTTTACAAGTTCTACCTCCTATTAAATCAACAATACTGTATAGGAAATTTGAACCTTCATCCCAAAAATTCTTCTTAAAAGAGTTAATCGCTTTACTAAATAGCTTGCTACAAAGACCATTCATTCCAGATAATCTAGAACGATCTCTAAGTAACCTTATCCAATATGCATTTACTTCTGGTAGAAGAAAAGAAGGCATCATAAAGTAATCCTGAACCTCCTTTTCCTCCTTGACCTTCATATCATGTATTATCCAATCCTCCGGAATCCTAGTAGATATTATAATTTTACCAAAATGCCAAAAACTATCAATCCAGCTTTGGTTTGGACATGATGTTATGAGCCCTGAATCTAAAAGTATAGCGTTACCGTTAACCTCAGCTTTTGAGCTTTTCATCCCTCTTATAAATCTTAGGAATGCTTTTTTGACCTTAGCAACTAATTCCCCTGAATCTTCTGCATACTTGCTTGCCAAAGTAAGGAAAAGTATATCACCATCCACCCCTTTATAGTTGAGCTTGTCCCCCGACTTCTCTGGTAGCTTAAGTGGGAAAAACCCATTGTCATTTTGAAGATCTAGAACCCCATCAATAAACTCTCTTAAGAAGCTCGAATCTTCTAATAAGTGCTTTATAGTGTAGTAGTTGTTCAATAATCCTTCACACACATCCCTTAACCACATAGTCCTAAACCACCAAGCACCTGCCTCGGGAAAGAGTTTGACATCATTTTTCAATAACACTTGATATCTGAAACTCTTCAAAGTGAATATCCTTGAAGCCAAAGCATAGTCTTTACCCTCACCAATAAAATTACACCAAGAAAAGAGCTTGTCGAAGTATGCCTTGTCGTTCTCTAGCTCCGACCTCCAATACCTTAGTGATTCATCGAGTATGCTATTAGTCTCTTCCATGGATCCACATGCGAACCCAACACATCTGTCAACTTTCATAATCATAGGTACAGATACTTTCTTAGTGCACTCTTTAAAGAAGACATTACCGTTTATAACTTCTCTAAAACCATCGTATAATTTGTACACCCAGTCAATCTTTATGTTAAAAATCTTCTTAACTTTACCTCTTCCAATTACTAACTCTTTACCTTGAGAAGAGAATTTAGTTTTATTATTAAACTCCATAATATTGTAAGAAAAGGAGGCTGAATACATATGCCTTAAATCCACTAATGGCGCTATAAGTAGCTCAGTCTCGATTGGCTTATTAAAAAACATGATTAAAGAACATCCTTTCTTGATCGGCATCAAGTAATATTGTACAGAAAATTCACCAAGATCAGAGTCATAAACATACCTTGCTACCCAAGGGTTAACTTCCACAAATTTTGCATTTAGCTTTAATGCCTTATCGCTAAATAAAGAAAATGCGACTCCATCGAGAAATTTCCAGTTCTCTCCATTGACCACTGATAGTAAACCTTCGTAAGGATAGTCTCTATTAGGAATATAGAACTCGTGACCATCGATATTGATCTTTACAGTAAAGACAGAGGAAGACCATTCACATCCCAACTTCCTCAACATTACCCTTTTACTCTTGGCAAAATCCCAATCAGAATCCTCGATTGGCTCAACAATCAAACCATAAGGATTATGACATTATCTTATAAAAGCTAAATAGTAGAAGAAATTTTTAGGCTATCTCTATTGAAACTCTAAAACTTAACTTAACGAAACTAATAATACTGATAGACAAAATCTTGTTTTAGGTGAATGAAAGCTGAGAATAGGATTTTTTATATGGGAATATCCCCCATTGCTTGTTGGCGGGCTTGGAATCTATGCTGAATATATTACAAGACAATTTGTGGAGCTTGGACATGACGTCTCAGTTTTTACACTTAACAATATAGGCATTAAGACCAGAGAAATTATTAAGGGTGTTGAAGTTCATAGACCAATGATTGCAGATGCTTCGAACGTTTTTCCTTTGTTCGTTTCTGAAGATCTAAGAAGATGGGGGACTCATATTAAATTCTTTAGTGATATGTTTGTTTATAACATACTTTCCGCGACAAAGTTTGTAAATGAACTCATAAGGAAAAATGGAGATAATTATGATATTATATGTGTACATGATTGGTTAAGTAGTATAACCGGGTTGACAATTAAAAACGAGTTAAAAATCCCTATGGTTTTTCATATACATTCAACAGAATGGGGTAGAAGTGGTGATGGAGGTTCTCGTATAATTTCTCATCTTGAAAACACAACAGCACAAGTAGCAGATAGTAACATAACAGTTAGTTATCTAATGAAAGAAGATTTAACTCGTCATGGTTGGGATGAGAAAAAAATTCATGTTGTATGGAATGGTGTTGATCCTGAACGCTACAATCTTGAGAACGTGAATAAAGAAGCTGGTCAAAAACTTAGGGATAAGTATAATATAAAAGAAGATGAACAAATGATATTATTTATTGGAAGATTAGCATGGGTAAAAGGTGTTAGAAACCTCATCCAAGCCTTACCCTTAATTCTCAATGAATTTCCAAAAACAAAGTTAGTTGTTCTAGGAAAAGGAGAAGAACAAAAAGATGTTGTAGAATTAATCGAACGTTTAGGACTAAATAATAGTGTCATTTGTCAGTTTAAATTTGTACCTGAAAATGAGCGTATAATACATTACGCTGCTGCAGATGTATGTGCTTTTCCATCAGTCTATGAGCCTTTTGGGATTGTTAGCCTTGAAGCTATGGCTATGAAAAAACCAGTAGTTGTTGGAGCAAGGGGTATTGTTGGCTTTAAAGAACAGATTCTTTCTTCTGGCCCCGATCAAAATGGTATACATGTAAATGGCAGTGATCCTGTAGATATTGCGTGGGGTATTAAAGAGGTTCTAAGGGATTCTAATAGAGCAAAAAAATGGGGCAATAATGGAAGGAATAGAGTACTAAAATACTTTACATGGAAATTTGCCGCTGAACAAACAATTAAAATCTATGAAAGTCTCATTGTTTAATTCTGATTAATAACAAACCATAATCAAATTAAAACACTTAAAATAGATCATCGTTTTCTCTATATTGGAAAAATGCTTGCTATTGAAGTCAAAGAACTAACTAAAGTCTACGATAATATGATAGTTGCAGTTGACCATATCAATATGCACGTTAAGGAAGGTGAAATCTTTGGATTTTTAGGCCCAAATGGTGCTGGCAAAACAACTTCAATAAAGATGCTCTCAACACTGCTTAAGCCAACTGAAGGTTTCGCAAAAGTATGTGGTTTTCATATTGAAAAAGAACCGGATAAAGTTAGAAGGTGCATAGGGATAGTATTTCAAGATCCAGCACTGGATGACCAACTAACGGGTAAAGAGAATTTAGATTTTCATGCAAGAATATATGGATTAAGTAAGGAGAGAAGGAATAAAAGAATAATAGAAGTTTTAAAATTAGTAGGGCTTGAAGATAAAGCAAATGAATTAGTAAAGAACTACTCAGGTGGTATGAAAAGAAGGTTAGAGATTGCAAGAGGCTTGATGCACTACCCTAAGGTTTTATTCTTAGACGAGCCAACTTTAGGTTTAGATGTTCAAACAAGAAGGGCGATATGGGATTATATCCTTAACTTGAATAAAAATAAAGGTATTACTATTTTCTTAACAACTCACTATATGGAAGAAGCAGAGTATTTATCAGATAGAATTGCTATAATCGATAATGGTAGGATAATAGTTACAGATACTCCAACAAATTTAAGAAGCTTAGTAGGAAGTGATGTCATAACAATTGGTTGTAAAAATCATAAAAATCTAAAGGCTGAGCTTAAAAAGAAAAATTGGGTTGAAAAAGTCATACATCATGACAGCTTTTTAGAAGTATATGTTAAGGGTGGAGAAGGTAGAATACCAGAAATAGTTGAGGTTGCTAAAGAAAATAACATAAATATTGAATCTATTAACTTAAGAAGGCCAAATCTTGAGGATGTTTACCTCCATTATATTGGTAGAATGATAAGGGAAGATACAAGTGAAACAAAGAAGATTATGGCACAGAGATGGTTACGAAGATAATTTAGTAAAAAGAATCAATTAAGAAATAATTCTGCATACATTTTTGGTTTGTGAAGATGATCTCTGCAAACTTGCAAGCGATATATGTTCTATGGATTAGACAGATTAAAAGATTCTTAAGGGCAAAAAGTAGATTGGTTGCAAATATAGTGCAGCCGTTCTTCTTTCTAATGTTCTTTGGCTTTGGATTTAGCTTCATTAGACTTGATGGAAATTTGAATTATATAGACTTCCTTACACCTGGAATTATTACTATGTCGGTAGTGTTCTCATCGATGTTTGCAGGAGTATCTGTGATTTGGGATAGGCAATTTGGATTTTTAAAAGAAGTGTTAGTTGCACCTGTTAGTAGGCTCACGATAGTAATAGGACAAACTTTAGGAGGCTCTACACTTGCCATACTTCAAGGTTTACTTGTTTTATGTATTAGCATGATTTTAGGTGCAAAGGTAAACCTTTTTGGGTTAATACCAGCATTACTTTTTATGGTATTGATTGCATTTTTTTCAGTCAGTATTGGATTAATAATTGCATCAAGGCTCGAAGACTTTCAAGGATTTCAGCTTATAATGAACTTACTTATCTTTCCATTAATTTTTTTATCAAGTGCATTTTTTCCAATACAAAATGTTCCAGATTGGATGAATATTATTATGCTTGCTAATCCATTGACTTATGCCGTTGATGGGTTAAGGGGATTTTTAATAGGGACTTTTGCATTGCCAATATATCTCGATTTTATAATTGTAGTACTTGTTAGTTTATCTTTAATGCTAATCGGTGCTTTTGCTTTCAACAGATGTGAAAGTGGTTAATATATATGAAAAAAGTTGAATCAAAGTTGATAAACCTAATTTTTTGTCTTATGAAGTAACCATAATATTTAAGAAGCTACTAGTAAGTAAGCCTCTGTATGCCGGGGAAATGGTTGCCGGAAAGGGTGGAAATCCTTGGCAAAGATACCCTAGCCTGGTAAGGGGCAGATTCGCTGGAAGCCTAAGCCTGGAATAATGTACAATTAGCCTGTGACCCATACGGGTCTCGTGGGTTCAAATCCCACTCCCGGCGCTATAATTAAATTTGTAACTCAGAAACAAATTGCTAGTGCTGTTGGTGTGACAGAAGTTAAGATTAGAAACCGTCACAAAGATCTAAGAAGAATACTAGGCTCGAAATATGATTTTAAAATCTAGTAGGATTTTATCCTTTGTATTTTCACAAGCATTTGCAGAATATTTAAGTAAAAGAGATATGAAAATTAATTTTTCTGAACTCTCAGTAGTTATCGATGTTTAACTTTGCTCCTAACCTCTTTTAATTTATCAGCATATTTTAAAACACAATTAAGGCAAAATCCGTCAGAGCTTAGGATGTGCTGTATATTACCACATATTCTACACTTCATTTTTTTATCCTTGGCTCGTTTTTCGATCTGTAAATGACGGGTCAATTAAGTAGTTTGTAGATTACTATATAATTACATTTTATGATCAACTTTTCTAGTCCACTTTTCTATCTTTTAAGAACCTTAGAAGGTTTACAATGTATGTGGCTAGCAACATTCAAAGACTATATTGATAATAATATTCGTGTTTAAATTAGGCTGAAAATGTTAGATTTTATACATTCGTCTTAATTCATCAATTTCTTTTATATATATGTAATCTAGTACTGTCCCTTTTGCTTTTGTAACCATCATATTTTCAACAAGCTCTTTGTATTTTCCTCCTGCTAAACCATTAGCCAGAATGGCCGCCCCTTGTGCCGCCTCTTTAGATACTTGAGCAAATCCTTTAATTTTTCTGACATTCCCTAAATCAGACAACCTCTTAAAGAGTTCATCATGAATTC
>JAKLZG010000056.1 GCA_024256165.1 Candidatus Methylarchaceae archaeon HK02M2 | reverse complement strand
TCGATGAAGTAAAAGGAATGATGAAATTGGCAGGAGGATACATGAAAGGGGTCAAGAGTCTAGATGTAGAAGTAAAAGAGGTAAAAAGAAGGGGTTTCAAAGCGAAAAGGGTCGAAGTAAGAGCTATGGAGAATTATGAACATAGAAAAGGCATAGAAGTAAAGGAAGCTTTGATAAAGTGTGCAGAGAGTCATCTTAATGTTCGAGCAAAAAAATTTGCAGTTTCTGTAATGGATACTTTGATTGAGGCTGAATCTAAGGTGCATGGGGAGTACAATGAAGATGTTCATCTACATGAATTAGGGTCTGTTGATACAGTGGTAGATATCATCGGTACAGCGTTCTGTTTAGAAAGGCTGAATTTATTGGATAATGTAAAGATTTATTCAACGCCAGTCGCTCTTGGAGGAGGAACTTTTAGATCATCAGAGGGGATCATTGCGAGTCCTTCTCCTGCAGTTCTAGAGATTTTGAAGTCAAAGAGATTCCTAATTGTAGGCGGACCTATAGCATCTGAGTTATGCACACCTACAGGTGCATCGATACTCGTTAACATAGCGGAACCAGCAAATTACTACCCTTTATTCAAACCATCTCTTACAGGTTATGGCGCAGGAAGTGAAGACTTTGCTGAGATCCCCAATATATTACGTATTAGTTTGGGTGAGATGATTCCGAGAAATCTTTTCGATGAAGTCTTTACAATAGAGACGAACCTTGATGATATATCTGGAGAAGTCATAGGTCATGCTATGGATAAGTTGATGGAAAAGGGAGCAAAGAGTGTATCATTGATTCCGATCTACACCAAAGGAAATAGACCGGGGCAGATAATTCAAGTTATAACAGATAGCGAGCATGTAGAAAATCTTTCTAGAGTTTTGATGGAGGAGACAGGAACTTTGGGGGTACGTATAATCCCTTACATGAGGCATATCTTATCAAGAGATTTTTCAGAAGTGAAATTCAAGATAAATGATATAGAAAGATCGATAAGGGTAAAGATAGCGAGAGATGAAAAAGGCAAGATAATCAGGATAAAGGCGGAGTATGAGGATGCTAGAAGGATAGCAAATGAAGTTGGTTTACCATTGTGGAAGGTCTTGATACTAGCGGAGGAAAAGGCACGTTCTATTTTAAAAGGAGAAATGACTTAGTATAAGACATTAAAGTCGATATTTAGTGATGGATAGATTTTGTGATGTATAGTCTAGAGATTAAGTGTATATTTCTACCTTATTACTATTGAATTCAATTGGAATAAATTCTAATATTATAAAAAATATGAAAATAATTAAGGAGTTAAAATATGGGATCATGTTCAACTACTAAGAAAAAGCTCGATGAACTTCAAAATTTCTTTAAGGATAAAGAAAAGGTGTTGGTTGCTTTTTCAGGGGGTGTAGACAGCTCCGTAGTAACAGCCATAGCAAATATGCATAGTGATACGATTGCCGTGACGGTAAATTCAATCATATTTCCTCCTTGGGAGTTGGATAACTCAAAAAAGATTGCAGAAGAGATTGGTGTAAAACATATAATAATACAAACTAACGAGTTGGGAAGATCAATAGCTGAGAACAATACTAAAAGATGCTACTACTGTAAGAAAGAGTTGATATCCCTTTTCAAGAAAATAGCTGAAAAAGAAGCGAGAATTATTGTTGATGGGACGAATGTAGATGATCTGAAAAGTTATAGACCAGGGTCCTTAGCCTTGAAAGAGGGAGATGTTTACAGCCCTCTTGCCATTGTAGGTTTGAAAAAGGGAGAAGTAAGGGAAATAGCGATACATCTTGGTCTTTCTAATGCTGATAAACCTTCAGTGGCTTGTCTAGCCTCAAGGTTCCCATACGGTCAGAAGTTGACCCATGAGAGTATCGAGAGAGTTGCAAAAGCTGAGAAGTATATTATGGATTTGTTAAAGGTGAGGCAGATTCGTGTTAGAAACCATGGCAATATAGCTCGTATAGAATTAGAGAGTAAAGAGAGGAAGTTTCTTTATAATGAAGATTTGATGGATAAAATAGTGAACGAGTTAAAATATCTTGGTTTTGATTATGTTACCATGGACCTTCAAGGCTACCGCTCAGGTAGTATGGATGAAGTGTTGTAGTTTAAATTTTGTCGACTTAAACACCATATGGTGTAAAAGGTTAATTTTGCTTAAACAGATAACCCTACCATATTGGCTACTGAAATATTCCTAAAAATAACTCTTTTACAATTCGGCCATATCCAGTGATAAATGTAAGTGTAAATATCACCTAATTTAGTTTAATTTTATTTAGTTTTTTATTCTACTTGATTTTAAGTGTCTTATTGGTTAGTTTTATCGTTTCTTCTTTAGAGCACCCACCAATCAATGCTCTTATGGCGTCAATATTCTCAGGGATAACTATGGCTTCTTGATGAACGCCCATATATAGGTAGATTTCATCATCTATAACTTTTATCGAGTCTTCCCATATAGGTACTTCGTACATATCATTACGAGGTCTACCGATCTCTCTTGCCAGATCGATCACTTTAGCTGTCGAGTTTATCCCTTCACTACCATTGACAAGAAGAATTCTCGTCGTATTTCTTAACGAATCCTGCACCTTATACTCATCTACCTTCTCTTTTACTGTAACTATCAATGAATGAAGGTGCATGTTGGTTGTTGGTATCTTTAGAGCCATCGTAACGATATCGACATGAGGAAGAACAGTTTGCACATCGGGTCCATGATGAGATGGCAGGCTTACAGGGTCAAGAACAACGGCATCGATAGGACCCCTCTTTGTATCGTCGGGATCAGCTCCTCTTCTGGCTATTACAGCCCTAGCCCTTTTTATCTTAAAATCTTCATCTAAAGCATTGAGTACACGACATAAAGCTGTTGTATTGCATGAAACTACACGTATTGCCTTCCTATCCATTGCATCATCGAAATTACATTGTGTTACGAAGGAGAAACCTGTAACCTCGTGTTTCTCTCCTCCTTCGTAAATGGCTTTTTTATCAAATTTCTCATAAATTTGTTTATTCTGGGCACCGATTCCTCCAGGACTGGCATCTATAACTACATCCACATCATTCAGCAAGTCTTCCAGATTGCCTTTTGGATTCAATCCAGCTTCAGAAAAACTTTCGAAAGATTTCTCATCAATAGCATACAGATCATACTTCTTTTCCTTTGCCAGACGGGCCTTATAGTCTGCTCTAACTTTTGAAACACCAACCATAGACATATCTTTTTGAAGGGATACAGCATCTGCAACTCTTCTCCCAATTACGCCGTAGCCGTTTACACCAACCTTGATCATTTCTTTACATCAACCCTCTCAGCAGCTCTTTCAAGAGCATCTATTAGGGGTAAGCTCCTTCCAGCTAAATACAGGACGAGTGCTCCACCTGCTGTACTCGTGTAATCAATCCATTCTTTTATACCAAACT
>JAKLZG010000055.1 GCA_024256165.1 Candidatus Methylarchaceae archaeon HK02M2 | reverse complement strand
TCCCTGCATACCGAAAAGCATGTGGTGAAAAGTACGGATGGATCTCGTCGAAGATCCTGTAAAGGTGGGAGTACGACATCTTTCGGTGTATGCGAGCGTAGAGCCCTACGATGAGTATGGGACAGAGTATTTGGAAGTGATCAGGAGATTCTTTGGATTCTGACGAACATTTTTAGTTTTCTTCTTTAGTGGGTTATTCGCACCAACTACTAATTAACCAAAGATTATCTGCCTTTTAGGTAGAGTAGCTCTAAATACTCTTCTAGAAAAACAAGTGTTTGCTAAGGCTAGAGGGAAGCTTATGGAAGAAGATGGACAATTATACTTTTCCACCTATCATCCTGCAGCCGTCCTTTATAATGTAAATTTGAAGTCTGTTATTCGTTCAGATATTAAGAAAATCAAGGAATTACTTTAAAATTGTGAAAATAAATAGGAAGGGCTTTGTGCTAGAGAGTGCTCCGGCCGGGATTTGAACCCGGGTCGGCGGCTATAGGTAAATATTCCCCGCTCAAACTCGAGAGGCCGCTATGCTTGACCGGACTACACTACCGGAGCTGTATTGATAAATTGATAGTAATACTTTACTTTTACGATAAGATAATTTTCAATACAGATTTTTCAGCCAATTTTATATCCGATGCCTTCACTGTCTTTCTGCCAGCATGAACAGCAAAATCTATGGCATGTTTTGCCAAGAGTTCTCCAATCTTTTCAAGAGTAGCCCTTAGCTCTTCAGTGGCATCATCACCGACTCTATTTGCCCCTGCCTTCTTTATTATTCTATAAACTGCTGCTAATCCAAGTTCTGTATCAGACATTTTTTCACAATTTCAGACAAAAGTAAATTATATTTAACTTTATTTACAATACAAGAATTAAAATAATCTTAATCGATAGTCATAGATATGTCTATAAAATTCATCGATGCCCACATGCACCTTGCAGATTCAGATTTTGATAAATATATACGACACATAATCGCCTTTTTAAAGAAGGCCAATATTATCTTATTATCTAACTCGATGGATTTGAACTCTTCATTAAAGACTTTAAGTTTATCTGAATCTTTTAGGGATAAATTATTACCTTTCGTTGGTATACACCCTTGGTCTATCCAAGAGGCTGATTTGGAAGAGTTTGAGACCTTTCTATACAGAGAGAAAGATCGTATTTGTGGCATAGGGGAGATAGGACTGGATAGAAAGTATGTTGATAATGAGGAGGCTTATAGAAAACAGAAATCTTTATTCAAAAAACTCTTAGAATTGGCTGAAAAATTTGAAAAGCCAGTTTCAATTCACTCAAGAGGATCTCAAAAGGAAGTAATCGATACCCTCTCTTCTTTTAGGATAAAGGGTATAATGCTTCATTGGTACAGTGGCGATCTTCAACAATTGAGTAGAGCTGTAGATAGGGGGTGTTATGTATCTTTTGGACCTACAATCATCTATTCAAAGAGATCGAAAATTTTGGCTGAGAGGACTCCACTAGAATTGATACTCACGGAAACAGACGGTCCTGTAAGGTATGCCTGCTTTGGGGGAAAGCCTGCACAACCCGCATTCCTTCCTAGCGTAGTCTTTGCACTATCATTCATCTTAAAATTAAGCTTCGAAGATACAGCTAACTTAGTAAGGGATAACTCATCTTCATATATGAATATGCAACTTTAGGAACGAAAGATTATTTTTGTAGATTAAATATTCAAATCCAGCTCCAATGCCACCAACTAAAGAGTACCGTGAGAGAATTTACATTAGAAAGGATATAATATTAAAGTTGGTGCAATATGGTTCCCTAACTCAGACAGCTTTACTGAGCTACTGTGGCTTGAACCTACAAAAGCATAAAGAAATACTGGATGGAATGGAGCAGAAAGGATTGATAGCTAGAACTGATAAGATGTGGGGGAGTAAGAAGATAAACATTTACAAAGTGACTGAGAAGGGGAGGCAGTTTTGTAGGATCATCTTGGAGCCTTACGAAGCTCTTTTTCCAAGGAAAAAATCCAAACGTCGTGAACTTAGTTTCGGAAACGATTTATCTTAGGTTAATCTACATTGGTGACAAAATTGGGCAAAGATGAAAAGTCTGAAGATAGAACAAGCTTATTGGAGACAATAGACGATTTAATATTCCATATGAATGACGCTAGGGCGACGTTCATTATTTTAAGCATATCTTCCCTTATAATCGCTCCCATAGCAATAATAATGGCAACGGTCTTCATAACTCGTCCAAACTTCTTACGTTGGCTTTTAAATATTAACCCATTTTTCGGTATAATATTCTTAATCTATATAATATTAGTACTGATACTGTCTTCGATATGGCTTTTTGTAGGTTTGAGAGAATACCGTTTCTTATCTAAGTGGAATGAACGCTTCAAAAAGTATATGTCATTAAAAGATAGGGTTGACAAAGAAATTCAGAAAGAACTTGAATAACTT
>JAKLZG010000054.1 GCA_024256165.1 Candidatus Methylarchaceae archaeon HK02M2 | reverse complement strand
ATCCTCATATATTGACAGGTATCTTTAGTACAGGTCGCAAATCATCAGGGATCAGGGGATGGATGGACGCAGATTATTATGAGAAGATTTCTCTCAATAAAGTGACTCTAAATCTTCAAGAGTTAGGATTAGATATTCAGCTTTTCAGAAAGATAGGTGGGTTAATTCCAAATGGAGGGAGCTTGATGGTTTCTTATGAAATGTTCTGGGGAGAGAGTGAAATACACAAAGATACCTCACAAGCCTTGAAATTGGGGATGCCACCTATAATCACTCCTATAGGGTATCTGATTTTCCGAGCTGGTTGCTGGGCAGGATTCAAAGATTGGTATTTTTCGGAAGGAGGAAATGAAGGGCCTAAAAAACTTCAAGGATTCAAACCTGTCGATAAAGAGAATGCTCGTTTAAGAGCCAAAGAAACGATCAAGTCTCTTAACAATTTCATCGAGATAAAGGAAGACCGTTCTGAGCTTGAACGTAATGCTAATAAGAAATCTAAAGAGATCATAGAAACGCTAATTGCTTACCGTTTTAATAATTTCTAAAATAGATTTTTAACACATTTATGAATCATGCCGATAATACATTTCTAATGTTTTCGCCTAATTTCTTAAAATCGAATAAAAAATACTCGGATCATATTATGTCTTCTTGAGATATTCCATGATAGGGTAACTTTCTCTATAAGAACTTGCTATGTATCGTTTGGATTGTCTTGCAGAACTATGCAATTTAATCGTAAAACAATAGATAAAGGGAAGGGCGAAGTAATTATTATTGACATGTCTGAGAAGATACTTCTGAACGAAAATGGAATGAAAATTATTCTTTTGGGGAATGAGGCAATAGTCAGGGGTGCCTTGGAATCTGGAGTCGGTTTTGCTTCTACTTTTCCTGGTACTCCAACATCAGAGATAGGCGATACATTCGCAAAGGTTGCCAATAAGGTTGGCATATACTTTGAATATAGCACGAATGAAAAAGTTGCTCTAGAGGGTGCAGCAGGTGCTGCACTTTCCGGTGTAAGATCTACAGTCTCTTTTAAGCAATATGGGTTGAATGTTTCTTCCGAGAGTGCGTTTCCTCTAGCATATGTAGGAGTAAGAGCGGGCATGGTCATAGTGGTTGCAGATGATCCTAGCTGTTGGAGTAGTGCCCAATCAGAACAAGATAGCAGATATTATGCCCGTCTAGGACACATACCTATGCTCGAGCCCGCAAATTCACAAGAATGCAAGGATTTCACAAAGATTGCATTTGATTTATCGGAGAAGTTCAATCTGCCTGTATTTTTAAGATTGACGACAAGAGTCAGCCATACTAGGGGGGTTGTAACACTTGGTAGAATTGTTAAAGGACGTACAAAGGGAAAATTTTTAAAAGATTCCATAAAATTCAGGAATTTCCCACCCTATATCATAGAAACTCATAAAGAGTTACATAGAAAATTGGAGGCAATAAGAAGGATTTCTGAAGAAATCGAAATAAATTTTTTTGTAAATGAGGATGTTAAAAACGATCTTGGCATAATAGCTTCAGGAGTCTCGTTTAATTACGTTATGGATGCTTTGGATCATCTAAAAATGAATTTACCTGTATTTAAGTTGGGATTAACCTACCCTATTCCTGAAGAAAAGATAAGGAATTTTATAAAAAATTTAAAATCTATTTTAGTTGTTGAAGAGATCGAGCCAATTCTAGAAAAAAGCATAAACTCTTTAGCAAAGGATGTGAATCCAGAATTAAGAGTATTCGGGAGAAGTGGATATCTGCCAACAGCTGGTGAGCTCACTGAGGAAGCGATACTACTCACAATAAGCAAGATAACTGGAAAGAAACTCGACTATGATCTTATCGCTCATAAAGAAGATTATAATAAATTGAAGATAGCAAGGAGGTTTCCCCTCATGTGCCCTGGTTGTCCTCATAGAGCTACATTCTTCGCAACTAAATCAGCAACAGGAGAAGATACTACATTTATTGGGGATATAGGTTGCTATATCTTAGGAATATTTCCTCCTTTTGAAACCCAAGACATCATATTCTCCATGGGTGCAAGTGAAGGATTGATTCATGGGATTAAAAAAGTCAGTGATCAGAAGGTCATAGCCTTTATCGGTGATGGAACATTCTTCCATGCCGGAATTCCAGCGTTGATCAACACTGTTTTCAATAAATCCAACCCCTTGATAATAATTCTTGACAATAGGACAACAGCGATGACTGGACACCAACCAAACCCTACCGTAGGCGTAACTGGGATGGGGGATCAGACCAAAGCGATTGCCATCGAAGATATAGTAAAAGCATGTGGAGTTGAGAACGTCAAGGTTGTGGATTCTTTCAATGTAAAAGAGATGGAAAAAACAGTAGGAGAATTTTTACAAAATGATAAAGTTTCTGTGATAGTAGCAAAAAGAGAGTGTCAATTACTTGCTGTTAGAAGAAAGAGAAGAGAAGGAAAAGCAATACCTAAGTTCAATATAGATAAGAGCAGATGTAATGGATGTGGTATCTGTCTGTATCAATTGGGCTGCCCAGCAATATCTGTAGAGAATGGTGTATTTGATATAAACGAAGATCTTTGCACAGGTTGTGCTGTCTGTGTTCGTATCTGTCCAAAAAGGGCAATAAAGGTGGTAAGATGACAGAGTCTGATATAATCGTTACTGGCATAGGTGGACAGGGAGTACTGACACTAGCAAATGTAATAGCGTGGTCTGCCCTAAGGGAAGGATTGGATGTCAAGACTTCTGAATTGCATGGTCTAGCTCAAAGAAGCGGGACGATACCTTGCCATGTAAGATTCGGAGAAAAGATATACTCCCCTCTTGTCTTAGAAGGGAAAGCGAATTTAATAATAGGATTAGAACCATTAGAGGCTTTGCGTGCTTGCTATTATGGTTCAAAGAAGAATAAAACTGTCTTCTTGATCAATTCATATGAAGTAATTCCATTATCTATCTTTGTCGCCAAAGAGAAGTATCCATCTTTAAATTATATAATCAATGCTTTAAAATCATTTTCAGCTAATGTGATCACATTAGATGCTTCTGAAAAAGTAAAAAATACAACAGGAGGCATCATATCGACGAACATCTATATATTAGGCTATGCTTCTGCAAAAAAATTAATTCCATTAAAGAAACAATCCATTTTAAAAGGGATGAAAGAAGTAATACCAAAAAGGTATCTTGAATTGAATAAAAAAGTTTTTGATCTGGGATTTAAAGCTGGGCAATAGTAACTTTTTGACAAGGTTTCAAGTCCAGAGATTCAGAAAAACTTAACGAAATGAGGCACGGTCCTCGATGTTCTTTCTACGTCGTAGATACCGTATGATGCGAAGCAAAAAGTTTGCTCTTGGCACCTTATCCATATAATGTCTGTAATCATCTCCAAACTTCTTAATCAAGTCTTTATCTGCTCTGATTAAACCAATATATGTCAAAGGTATAATTGGGATACCCAGCATGATGACAATCCAGTGTTGGAAAAGTATTATGCCAGCAATTGCCCACAGTACAAAGGTTACATACTGTGGATGAAAAAATCTTTGTAATGAATAAATAATAATAAGAATAAATAATAAGAACATATAATCTCGTTATGTCTAAAGATCACGACAAAAAGATAAAACAGAAAATAAACAGTAATAATTCAATAGTTATAGATACTGATGATTTTATTAAGGCGATTAAAAACTCATCTTTAGAAATAGCTTCTAAAGAAGTCGATGTAGTTACGTCTGGAACATATAGTAAAAGACTTGCAAAAAAGTGGAGGAGACCACACCTTAAGATCGATTTTAAGGAGTACAATAAGATTAAACCATATATTGACATAAAGAGTGAAGATCATGGTTTTTACGGACCAAAATCTAAATTACTTCGCATGGTAGTAAGAAATTTTGGAAGGACGCCAGCAACATATTGTGAAGCTAAACTCACTATGATTAAAGACTGTATGAGACTAACACCCCAAGTATTACTTCATTGGATCAAACTTGACCCGACCATTTATGACTCTTTAGATGACATATTTGGACCCATAACCATCAACGCTAAGGAATCGGAGGAACTAGATGTATTAAGATTGAGAATGAATACTGATAAGATAGAGACTGTATCAGATAGAATTATGTATTTAGAACCAGAAAGAAAGTATAGTCTCGAAGTATCTATTTTTTCAGGCATTGGTAATAACCCTACAAAGACCTTTGATATAAAATGGGATGGTACATATGATGGTTTTGATAAATGTGTTCAATAAGTGCATTATTTAAGCGATATTAAGAACGAATCATAAACTAGGCTAAGGCCTTTGGAGGTTTCTTCTTTATCTTTTCGACATCTGGAATTTTATATCTAAACACTTTAAATTATATAAAAGAAGAATTATTTTAAGTATTCTTGTTTATTTTTAAGTTCAATTTAGATGGATTCATAAATAGAAATATATTTATATTTGTTACTCATATGAGTAATAATATATAATCATGCCAAGATATGGATGTGGTTGGAAAAGAAGACGTGGCAGATGTCGAGGTAAAAGATGGATTGAGCAAATTCCAGAAACAACTTACTTCAGACCAAATGGATTGATAAACTCTTCTGATAACACCACCGTGATCACCTTTGAGGAACTTGAAGCACTTCGACTTGTCGATCTTGAGAATTTAACTCAAGAGGAGGCTGCAATAAGAATGGGAATTTCAAGGAAAACACTTTGGAACGATCTGCAACGCGCAAGGAAAAAAGTGATAAAAGCACTTGTTGATGGTCGTGCAATCCATATCGAAGGTGGTGATTATATTCTTAGATAAAATATAGGAGGTGAAAGAAAAGATATGCCATATGGAGATAGAACAGGTCCCTGGGGTCATGGACCTAGGACAGGTTGGGCTGCAGGGTATTGTGCAGGGTATTCAGTTCCAGGATATATGAACCCTCACCACGGTTTCGGACGAGGCTTTGGAAGAGGTTGGGGTAGAGGCTTTGGACGCGGATTCAGGGGACGAGGTAGAGGTTTTTGGTGGAAAGGGTATTATGGACCAACCCCTTATGGGAGATATGAATTTCCAGCGCCTAGCAGGGAAGACGAGAAAGCTTACTTGGAGAATTCAATCAAAGATTTAGAGGAAGAGCTTAAAGCAATACATAAAAGGCTACAGGAATTATCTAATGAAGAAAAGGAAACTCCTTAAAACTATTTACTAAGGAATACCCTACTTTTTTTAACTGATATAGGAAAAGGTGGTAACATATGAAAATTTGTATACCTACTGAAGGTGAAAATGGATTAGATGACTTTGTTGGGGAGCATTTCGGAAGGGTTCCATACTATACTATTGTCGATCTTGACATGGATGATGTAAAGGTTATTCCAAATACGAGTCATCATATGGGTGGAAATGAATACCCTCCTGAACTTA
>JAKLZG010000053.1 GCA_024256165.1 Candidatus Methylarchaceae archaeon HK02M2 | reverse complement strand
TGTTTAATGGATTTGACATCTTCATTCCAGCCATAGGTGCATCTGGAGCAGTTTCAGGTGTATTAGGCGCATATATTGTATTATTCCCAAGGGCAAGAGTTATCAGCGTAGCCCTACTGTTCTATTTTATAAGGATCATCAGAGTGCCAGCGATAATATTCATAGGTTTTTGGTTCATATTACAACCTCTATATGTTTTAATAGATGGAACTGGCGTTGCCTATTGGGCTCATATAGGTGGCTTTATAGCTGGCTTTATATCAGCCTTGATAGCTAAACTCATACTGAAGTTTCAATAAGTTTTGCTGTCTCTGAGAATTTATTGATCCTTTATAACGAAGAATTTATCAACCTCTCAAATTAGGGATTTTTTAATGCAATACGTGAGCACTGCTAACAAAGATTTCTTGGATGAGGTTATCGCCGATCGTAGCCTTACCTTTGCTGAGAAGGTTCTCTCTATAAAAAGATGTGATGAAATTGGTAAGATAGCTTCAACTGATGAAATAATAGTTGCAAAGGTCGATCTCGCCATGGCTCATGATGGAACTGCCCCTTTAGCCATAAAGGTTCTTAAGGAATTAGGAATAAAGAAGGTATGGGATAATGATAAAATCATACTACATATAGACCACACTTATCCCGCTTCTTCTGAACAGATTGCCGATTTCCATTCAATTATGAGAAAATTTGCCATAGAACAGAGATGTCGTATTCAGGAGGGGAATATCTGTCATCAATATATGCTAGAGCACTTTGTGGTACCAGGTATGCTGATAGTAGGCGCAGATTCTCACACAACTACTCAAGGTTCTTTGGGTACATTTGCCACAGGTGTAGGAAGTACAGAGATAGCTGCTATATTTGCAAGTGGTAAAATCTGGTTAAAAGTTCCCGAATCAATTAAAATCATATTTGATGGTAAATTACCAAGGGGAGTGTTTGCCAAAGATCTTATTCTTTACATAATGAGTAAGATTTCTTGTGAAGGAGCCAATTATAAGGCAATAGAATTTACTGGTAATATTGTAAAAGATTTTTCGATTAGCTCAAGGGCTACTTTATGCAATATGAGTGTAGAAGCAGGGGCTAAAGCAGGAATAGTAGAAATGGATGAAATAACAGAAAAGTACTTGATTTCTATGGGCAGGAAGGCTATGTTAAGAATTCATTCAGGTAAAGAAGCGGAATATGTCGAAATTATAAAGGAAAATGTTGAAAACATGGAGCCTTATGTAGCATTACCACATAATGTTGATAATGTTAAAGCTGTTGGAGATGTTGAGGGGCAACCTATAGATCAAGCGTTTTTAGGAAGTTGTACAAATGGTAGGTTTGAAGATCTTGAGATAGCTGCAAAGATACTCAATGGTAAAAAGGTCAAAGATGGTGTGAGGCTAATCATCACTCCAGCATCAAAGCTCGTCTACAAAACAGCTTTAAAGAGTGGGGTTATAGAAACTCTACTAAAAGCTGGTGCTACGATAACATCTTCAACTTGTGGAGCTTGTGTTGGAACTCATTGTGGCGTATTAGGATCTGGTGAAATTTGCATATCTTGTAGTAATAGAAACTTCATAGGAAGGATGGGTAGCCCTAAGTCAAAAGTTTATTTAGCCTCTCCGGCAACGGTTGCTGCATCGGCCATAAAAGGAGTGATCACTGATCCAAGAAAATACTTAGGGTGATGTTTTGGAAGGAAGAGCTTGGAAGTTTGGGGACAATATTAATACAGACATCATTATACCTTACAAATACAAAGCAAGAACCATAGACCCAAAATCATTAGCTAATCATTGTATGGAAGGTATTGATCCTAAATTCTCTAAGAAAGTTCGGAAGGGTGACTTCATTGTTGCAGGTAAAAATTTTGGTTGCGGGTCTAGTAGAGAGCAAGCTCCTGTTGCTATCAAAGCTTGTGGAATATCTGCAGTTATAGCAGAGAGTTTTGCTAGGATATTCTACAGGAATGCTATCAATATTGGATTGCCAGTGATTGCTCACAAGGACTTTCCAAAAATAATCAACGAGGGCGATACAATAGAAGTAGATTTGAAGAAGGGGGTTATCAAGAATTTAACAAAAAAGAAAATCATACGTGTAGAAAAACAACCTAAATTTTTAGAAAAGATGCTCCAAGCTGGCGGTCTTGTGGAGTATTATAAAAAGTTCAGAAAGTTTCCATGGTAAATGTTCGAAATGGATAATGTAAGGGCCCACGTCCATATTTCAGGTTTAGTACAAGGGGTTTTTTTTAGATCTAATACAAAAAGGATGGCGTTGAATCTTGGTCTGAAAGGTTGGGTTAGAAATCTTCAAGATGGTCGTGTTGAAGCTATTTTCGAGGGTAAAAGAGATAAAGTGACAGAAATGTTGCAGTGGTGTAAAGTGGGGCCACCTAACGCAAAAGTGATAGATTTGACTATACAATTTGAAAAATATAAAGGAAAATTCACAAAATTTGAGATACTCTACTGATAAAGAACAGACATAATTATAATATTTGTTATGAATTATCTCACATAAAGCTTAACTATTAGCTCTTTTGAGAGTTCGATGAATCAAGATGGGGAAGCAAGTTGCCCTAATTCGTGGTGATGGAACAGGTCCAGAATTAGTAGATGCAATGATAAAGGTGTTAAAGGCAAGTAAGGCTGATATAGATTTAGTACAATGCGATGCAGGTTTAGAATGGTGGGAGAAGCACGGTGGTAGTTCGTTTATACCGCCCGAGACCTGGGAAATACTTATGAAATCAGCAGCATGTTTCAAAGGTCCTACCACTACTATGCCCAAGCCAGAGACTCCAAAAAGCGTTGCAGTGAGTATAAGGCAGAAGTTTAACCTATTCGCAAATGTTAGACCGATAAAGACCTTCCCGAATATGACTGGTCCCCTCGGCGATGTTGATTTCATATGTGTCCGTGAAGCAACAGAAGGTCTCTACACAGGTATAGAATTTCGTTTAGATGACATAGCTATTGCTATAAGGAAGATTAGTAGAAGGGCGTCAGAACTTGTCTCAAGACATGCATTTAATTTGGCTAGAGAAAAAGGCTGGAAGAAGGTTGTGGTAATAACAAAGGGCAATATTTTAAAAGAAACAGATGGGCTATTCAGAGAAGCTGTTGGAGAAGTAGAAAAAAATTTTCCTGAGATTATAGTGGATGTTTACTTTATAGACAACTTTGCTCAGCAACTCGTCAAGAATCCTCAAAGGTTCAACCAGAATGTTATTTTGAGCACAAATTTGTTCATGGATATCATCTCTGAGGAAGCTTCTGGTTTAATAGGAAGTATAGGTTGCATTTATTCTGCTAATATCGGAGAGAATTATGCTATGTTTGAACCTGCCCATGGTAGTGCACCCAAGTATAAAGGGATGGATAAAGTAAATCCTACAGCTACTATACTTGCTGGAGCATGGATGTTGGATTATGTTGGGGAGAAAAAGGCTTCAAAGTCTATATTCGAGGCTACAAATGATGTGATAGCTGAAGGAAAAACGGTGACCTACGATCTAGGTGGAAGTGCCAAGCTATCTGAGATGGCTGAGGCTATAGCGAAGAAGACTGAAAAAAAACTCAGATAACCATTATTTTTGTAGAACAAAAGATTTGTTTGAATTAACAAATCTTTTGTTTTAGCGTATATATCTGCTGTTTTTATGGCTTTGAATTTTATGATTTTTTGAAATGGGGCATTATCTCCTTACTGATCAGATTGATGGAATCATGAACCTTTGGACCTATGGGAGAACCCGTTATGAAAAGAGTTACACCGATCTTTGATAGTTGATCTATTTTCTCAATACATGTATCTGGAGTCCCACATATAGAAAAGGCCTCAAACATTTCAGGCGTGACATTGGCAAATACTTCGCCCCAATTACCCTTTCCAATAGCATCCCGTATCTTATCTGCAGATTCAATCGATATGTTATGTCTTTGTAAGACCGACTCAGGACTGCCTGCAACTATGAAGGCCACTACTGGTGTAGCTGCTTTCAAAGCCTTTTTGGGATCATTTGATGCAGAGAATGCCGTAGCAGCTACAACATCAATATCTTCTATCTTTTTGCCTGCCTTTTCAACTCCCTTTTTGATATCCACCATAGCATTCTCAAAGTCTTTCGAATTTGATGCATTTATTAGAACGCCATCCCCAATCTCGGCTGCCAATGACAACATCTTAGGTCCTTGAGCACCGATAAAAATAGGGATAGGGTCGGCTATCTTAAAGTTCAGCCTTGCTCCTGCAACATTGAATACTTTACCTTCCAATTTAACGGTCTTTCCTAAAGTAATTTCTCGAAATAGTTGAACGGTCTCCCTTACAGCAGATAGGGGCTTTGCCCTCTCAATATTCAGCAGATCCAATGTTGTCTTGTCCCCTGTACCAAGTCCACAAACCGCGCGCCCTGGTGCCATCTCGCCTAGCGAGGCAACCGATTGAGCAGTCATTATTGGATGAATCAGATAAGGGCTAGTAACTCCAGGCCCGAACTTAACTCTATTTGTATAGATAGCGATATTGGTAAGCAGAACGTAAACATTCCGGTTGTTGAAGTGATCCGTTATCCAAACATAGTCATAACCCGCTTTTTCTGCATGTATCGCGTGGTAGACCACTTTCCAATACGCGTCTGTTGGGACAAATTCAATCGCAAATTTAGGCATAAATCAAGCACCTCACAATCAAATTTTTATCTCTAATTCCTGGAGCAGATTTGTTGTATTTTCCTCTTCTAAACGCATAGATGCTTCAAGAAGTGTTTTTATACCCACAGGTAATGTGAGTTGATCGTTTTGTAACGAGTATAGGATTATCTTAGCTAGTCTCTCAGGCATTTTGTCTGCATTCTTGGAACCCAAGAGAATCTTGACCATTCCTTCTGAAAATTGTTCATAAGAATCTTGAGGGATTTTTTTCATCATATCATTTATATCTTCCAAAATCTTCTCAACCTAACGCATTTTTTACTATTTATAAATTTTTTCTACTAAAGTTGTTAGAAGATTGCAATATAAAATGGCTAGCCATGTACCCTCAATAGATCCATATTTGATTAGCAAAACATTATAAATCCCTATAATAGCTATCCAAAGGCGAGGTTTGATCATGTCGTCTAATGTAGAAATCGAAGATACTTTTGCTGAAGCATTCCCTATGATTGCTTGTAGACTTTTAATAACTGCTGAAAATGAGGAGTGGGCTCTGATTTCTGCTAAAACTGCTACAGGCTTTGCTTCATCAATTATCGCATCACCTGCAGAAGCTGGTGTTGAAGGCACATTAGTGCCCCCAGAAAAGACCCCCGACGGTAGGCCTGGAGCAATGATTCAGATTTATCATAGGACTTTACATGAATTGAAGTTCCAACTTCTAAGCCGTATAGGTCAATGTATACTGACTTGCCCAACTACAGCCGCATTTAATGGTATACAAGATGCCAAAAAATACACCAGATTGGGCAAATCTCTTAGTCTGTTTGGTGATGGTTACCAAAAGAGAGAGAATATGTGGGGTAGAAAGGTCTGGAGGATTCCCGTAATGGAAGGAGAATTTTTCATAGAAGATAGATTCGGACTCAAGAAGGCAGTAGCTGGTGGCAACTTGCTCATTATGGCTGAAAACCAAAAGGCCGCCCTTCAAGCAACAGTAGATGCGGTAGATGCTATGGGTAAAGTCGAGGGAGTAGTCTTTACTTTCCCAGGAGGCATCTGTCGATCAGGATCTAAAGTAGGCTCTACGAAGTATAAGTTGCCGGCTTCCACCAATCATCCTTTCTGTCCTGCTATCAAGGATATAGTGCCTGAATCTCAGGTCCCTGATAATGTAAATAGTGTATACGAGTTGGTCTTTAACGGATTGACTGAAGATCTTGTCAAAAAAGCCACCTCAGAATGCATAAAAGCAGCAATAAAGGTACCGGGAGTAGTAAAGATATCAGCTGTCAACTTTGGTGGAAAACTTGGCCCATTCCAGATTAAATTAAAAGAATCTCTAGAAATGACATAAACCATAGATCAATCACTTAATACTTATTATTTAAAGGACGGACAGCACCTTAATGAAACTAGAGTAAAAACTATCACAAACTTTTAATGATATAGTCTATAATCTCATCTGCTATGTTGACCTTTGTTGCCAACTGAAGTCCTTTAAAGCCTGGTTGGCTGTTTATTTCATTGACTATGTATCCTTCTTGGCTCTCCATGACATCTACACCTGCAACTTTACACCCTATAGTCTCGGCCACTTTCAAAGCCAACTCTTCAAGCTCTTTTGAAGGTTTAAAAGGGATAGGTCTTGCGCCTTGATCTATATTCGTCTTCCATCCATCTGCTTGTCTATACATCGCTGCAATAACTCTATGGCCAATAACGAAAAGTCTTATGTCCCTTGTTCCATGATGGATGAATTTTTGAATATAAAGAACATGACGAGTGTAGTTTAAGGCATGAAATATTCGCCAAGCGGTCTCAAGATCAGTAACTCTACCTATTCCCATACCTCTAGAGCCAAAGACTGGTTTGATGACTACATCTTCACCTAGCTCTTGAAAGGCCCTTAAAGCTGCTTCAGTATCTTCAGTTGCAATTGTTGGTGGTACAGTTATTCCTTCTTCATCCAACAAACTCAAGGAACAGTATTTGTCAGCAGAGATTTCTATAGATCTAGGAGGATTGATAACAAGTAAGCCTTTTTTCTCTAACCTTTGTAAGACATCAAGCCGAAATATTATCTCCTCTAAAGACCCTCTTCCAATGGGACGAATAAGGATAGCATCCAATTCTTTTAATATGTCGATCTCAGTTTTGGTTACGGCAAAAGGATTACTTGCTACTTTAGCAGTGATATCAGATAGGCTGAAGCTAACAGAGTCCACTCCTTTTTCCATCATCGATTTTAAGAGTTGTGCAGAGCACCACGATTCGGGATTCCTTGTGATTAATCCAATTCTAAGTGGCAATTCTAACCTTTAAAATCATCTTTTTATTAATAGCTCTTTCTTGGTTTGTAACGATTATAATTAATTATTAAAAAAATATAAGGGGTAGTTGCTCTATGATTCTGTTAGAGCCCTACAGATTCTTTGACAATATTTACGTTGACTTGACCTGCCCTAAAGCTCTTGCCGGTTCTCATATTATTGACAGTAATTGCTGCAGGCGAGAATAAACCAGGATCGATCTTATAGAAATCGAAGTTGGCTTCCTTAAAGATATTATAAAAAGGCTTGCCATAAGCTTGTGAATAAGACGAGGGGGCTTTCTCAACCAATTTAGCTAGTTCTTCATCGTCTTCTTGGTCGACTACGAAGAATGTTTCTCCTCCATACATTATCATGTCATTCGTTCTACCCATAGCTTTTGTAGCCTTTGGATGTAATGGGGCAATCGGTGCTTGACCACAGCCATATAAAACTTTAGAAGGATCCAAACCGAGTTCAACTATTCTGTGTAGTCCAGTTTCAACGATTCTACCTGAAATTTGAGTTGAGCCAGCGATGCTAGAGGTAGGTGTAAGCAATACAAATAATTTATCTGAATTGACTTTACACTCTTTTGAGATGTATTCTAAAGCATCTACAGGGGGCATCTCATCTGTTTCCAATACAATAACAGCAGAGTCTGCAGAATCTTGATAACCTATCTTTGCATATAGTTCCTTTGGCTTCATTGGTAATGCTCGTGCTGGTCCTGAGCCCATAGCAAAGTATTTTTCTACACTGATTCTCCAGCCTGCAAACTGTGAACCTAACAAAGAAATCGCTGGATAATTAGTTGAAACAAATATCTTGGGCAAAGGTAGGTCATTATTATCAGAGTAAGATAAAGAGGTTTCACCATACCCCCCCAAACATACGTCTGTCGCGTACTTTCCTGCCATAAATCCACCTTGGGCATTTATTCCTAGATCGATTATCGTAGATCCATTTTCAGCTTTATCGACCTTTATAGCCAAATCGTCCTTCTTCTCAATAATTTCTTCTATAACGTTTAATGCTCTTCGGTTGACACTTATAGCCAATCCTATCACCTCAGAGGATGTATGCCTCCTTATATTTAAGATGAGTATTGTTCTGAGCAGATATGAAGAGTTTTCCACTACCACCTTCTGCGATGTCACCAGTAAAGGAGTAGAAGGGACCTGCTATCTTCTCTTTACCGACCTTTGCCTTCGACTTAATTTCATCCGCTATAAAACTAGGTAAGATGGCAGGTACTTTTCCCATCAATATTACCTTACCTTTTGTCATTTCAGCGCCTAATCTACCAGAAGAGTTACCAGCAATTAATATCGTGCCACCTTGCATGTGAATTCCTGCAAAAAGACCGATATCGCCTTCAACTCTTATCACTCCATCTTTCATCCAACATCCAACTTCACTTCCAGCATTTCCTTTTATTATTATAGTGCCGCCACTCATACCATTTCTTGAACCTCTATACGACGATCCAACGAAGTCCCCTGCATCGCCCTCGATCTCTATAATACCTCCCTTCATATCAAAGCCAACCCAAGAATCAGCATTACCGTTTACGTGAATCTCTCCACCCTTCATTCCATCACCAAGATACAAACCTGCGTTACCATTCATAATTATCCTACCAGATGTCATCTGCTTTCCTATTCTTCTAGCTTTCGACAGATCACCATCTATTTCGATTGAAATGTCTTCAGTGTTTTGGCTAGTTTCGCCTGAAACGTTGAATATTTCTCCTAAAGTAGTCCTCCTGTTGCCAAGCCATATCTCCAACTTTTCTATTTCTTGTAAAGATTTTCCTGTAAATGAATCGGGGGCAATAGCAGAAGCATCGAAAGGTCTTTCCAACTTGATTTTTAGTTTTAATAAGATAACCAAACTTTTTCACTCTTCTAGGTCATACTTCCTACTCAACCTGTACTTTTTCTGTCTTTTTTATCTTTTGCTATATAATAAGAATTAAGCGTATTTTTTTATCAAACTTTCCTTTATATTATTTATAGCCTTTATCGCTGGTGAACAGGAATCAAAGTCAATAGGAGCTATCCTCAACATATCAGACTTAGCTATAGCTTCATCATAAGGAATTATTCCGATTAAGGGGATTTTAAGCTGGTTTAACATCTCATAAAGAAATTTTTTTTCTTCCTCGTTCCTCACCTTGTTCCCTATAGCAAGGACTTCCTTTACTTTGATGTCGTAAGCAAGTTTTAAAATTCTATTAGTCGTCTCTATCGATTGCATTCTGGGCTCAACTACACTTATTATAACATCAACTCTTCTAACAGTCCCCCTCCCCAAAGGTTCTAGCCCAGCCTCCATGTCAATAATTACAATATCTTCCTTAGCAATTAAAATATGCCTTAGAAAAGCCTTTAATAAGGCATTAGCAGGACACATACAGCCGACTCCCCCAGACTTTACTGTTCCTATAATTATGAGCTTAGTGCTATCTGGTCCTAAAACTCCATACTTCTCTGCTATGTCGTGAACATTTGGTGTCAGGCTAAAGATATTACCTGAAAAGCCAGGCCTTGCGCCCGTTCTTTCTTCTATCAGACTGTCATTTTCAGATAAAGGAACGATCTCTGAAGTGATCTTTTTGGGTATGCCTAAAGTAGAAGCAAGGTTCATAGCAGGATCCGCATCAATTGCAATAACCTTATACCCATCTTTGGCGAAAAGTCTTGCAAGGGTTCCAGCCAGAGTTGTCTTACCAACTCCTCCCTTTCCCGCTATTGCTAATTTCATAAATCAAATCTCCGATTATTTTGGAGGTAATTTTATTTAGAGGGTTGCTGTCTGATCTCTAGCCTCCATACTTCTTCCAAAGAAGGCTTACAAATTCATCTCCAGATGTCTTGATTTCTTTCCATAGAGATTCTACTTCTTTATTATATGATTTCTCAGATTCACATTTGTTGCAAACTATCAAGAACTGATGTAGTTTTGGGATGAGAGGCGAGCTTACCAACTTCAAAATTTCGGAATTTATATTGACTTCTTCAATTATTGCTCCGTGAACTTTATAGATACTTCCAAGAATGTCCTTTAGTAGTATATGATCACCATTGAGTTTTGCGTAGATTATATCTTCTCCGACTTTTTGTTCCTTTTCACGTATCTTGTTGATAACCTTTAGTTCACACAATGACTTTTTCACCTATCTTATTGATTATTGAATGTGTTATTATTTAATAGTTAACCTTCAAAAGAAAGAAGTTCTTTTAATGCCTTTTCTTCTGGTTGTAACTGAAGCCCCTCACTCTCCCTTTTATGGATATAATGTTTTATTATACTCTCCATCTTCTCAACTTCAAGTTTTTTAAGAGGTGTTTGCATCTGATAGACCCTATTAGGTATTTTCTGCTCAGTCAATTCAAACCCTTCCCTAATCTTAAATTTAAATAGATTATGAAATATTTCCTTGCCAATCTGTATCAAATCTTCTGGAGTATTGTCTATCCCCATAATTTTTAGAACTTCGCTGACTATATCTTTTTTATAGATGTTTCGAGCAAAATAGCACGTCCCTAAGGAATAGAGTACATATAACCAGTCCTCTTGATTGATCAAGAATCCCGCGATCTGTTCAGGGCTGATAGTTTGATCTAAGGTCTTTTGATCCATACTATAGCCAGAGTTACTGAGATGAGAGTGGCGAGCACCTACCAACTGTCCTGCTATAGCCCCATAACCGGTTGTGTATCCAGCTAGCCCATTCCCACCTACGACCATAGCAAACTCTGTTCCACCGTACTTTTCTGAAGCCGCATCCAAGCCTTGAGCCAACTTAATATAGAAAGGGTTCTTAAGATCAACAATATTTTGGATAATTTGTAGGTATGCTTCAGTATCGTTCCATCTTGGCTCAATCTCTAAAGTATCATCTAGATTTATTATACCTTCTTCAAAAGCTTCTGTAACCCATGCCAAAATAGTTCCAACCATCATTGCATCTAATCCGAGACATTCGCAACTATAAATAAGCCTCAGTAAATCTTTAGGCGAATCTACAAGGAGGTTACTTCCTAATGCAAACATAGGCTCATAGTTGTAAGGAACAAGCACCTTCTCATAGAATATTTCTTTCCTACCCTTCTCATGTTCAGGAGCAAAACTTGTCTTCAATTCAGCTAGGTGTATACAGGCTATTGGACAACCAGGGCATGAAATCTTTCGCTCTAAAAAGTACTCAGCCATGACCTCACCTGAAATTCTCTCAGCGCCTCTAAATCTTGACTCTTTGAAATTGCGGCTGGGAATCGTTCCTCTCTCATTGAATTCAAGTATGTTACTTGGAGTTCCTAAGTTGTGATACTTCAACATAGTATCGCTTTTAACGACTTCGTTTTGTAATTCTTCGTATTTCTCTTTTATAGCTATAGGATCTTCAAGAGGAATTTCTCCTCTACCATTAATTAGAATGGCTTTAAGTTTCTTACTTCCAAAGATCGCACCAAGACCGAGCCTCCCAAAATGATGAAATCTATCTGCAATTACATTGCTATAATTAATCAATTTTTCCCCAGCTCTTCCACAGCTTATTATACTCTGCATACCTTCAAATCTACACTCTCTAAGTGTTTTTTCAACGTCTAAAGGTGATAAACCCCAAAGAGAGTCGGCCCTCTCTACCTTCACATCATCGTCTACGATCTTAAGTACAACTGGGTTCTCTGAAGCTCCTCGAATTACTAATGCACCATAACCTGCAAATTTAAGCGCACTTGCAAAATATCCCCCAGCATGGGATTCTCCTAGATTTTTTGTTAAGGGGGACTTGAACATGGCCACAGCTTTGACCATGCATGGAAATATCCCTACTAGAAATCCTGATGCAAATATTATGGGAGAATCAGGGGAGAAGGGATCGGTACCTGGTTCAGTTTCTTCGAGAAGAAGCTTTGAGGCTACGCCTGAGCCACCTAAATAAGTTGAGAAAAGTTCCGGTCTCTCAATAACTTTACTCGATCTTTCAGTGAGATCAACATATAGGATATTCTTCAATATTACTTCATTTCCTCATATTTAAACACGTTATGGGGGCAGTACTTTGCACAATCTCCACATTTATCACATATTATTGGAAATTTTGTCTTACTGTCTAAAGCTAAAGCCCTGATTGCACAAGCAGTTATGCAATCAAAAGTTTTACATCCTTCACATCTAGATGTAATAAGCATTATCCCTCCCTCTGGCAAAGGCTGTAAAGCATTTGTAGGGCAGGCAACAGCACACTCGGGAGTTTTACAGAATCTGCATGTCACTATTGAAAAAGGATTTGCAATAGACCCTTTTGTCGTTACAAAGACTGCTACTCTAGACGGGTCCACCGTATTAAAGAGATGCCTTGAACAAGCATAGACACAGCTGTAACAACCTGTACACCTTTCAGGATGGACAACTTCTATGTGAAATCTCAATGATCCACCTATCTAGCTGTCCAATTCTTAGCGAGGTAACTTTTAATCTGTGACGAATCTCTTGGACCTACAAGAACTTCCCAATTGGTTGCATCTTCGATATCTCCCTTTAGCCTTGCTGCTAAACCAGGAATTATAAGTTTATGATGACGTACCTTTTCTTCTATACCAACAGACGAAAATAGATCCTTTACGTTAGCCGAAGTAAACTGTCCCCCTGCTACAGAAACCTCTACGGCCAACCCTTCAGTATCCACAACAAGTAGATAGCAGTCGATTCCTGAAGATTCCATATCATTAATTACTGTATAGTATGTTAGAGCAAAATTAGTAGTTAGCAATAGAGGTGACTCTTCATCAGGTGATCCAATAGTGCGAAGGCCTGACTCCACTGAAACAGGCTTTCTTGGATCGGTATAGATATTCTGCCTCAAAGTAAGTACTGGTATAAGTGACCATATATCCATTGTATGCATTACGAGTAAATCTGAATACCTATCTATGAATAATGAAGCAACATATGCTTCTCTATAAGAAGTAGTTACAGGGTCTAGTTTCTCACCTACCCATACAGTTGCTGGAATGCACATAATTGGGTAGCCAAGATCTTGATCTCTCCTTAAGATTGCTGCCCTACGCACCATAACTAGATTATTGATGTTCTCTTTAAGTAGCTTGCCCTCTGTATAGGTACCTAAATCTATCACCATATCATGAATACCTGTAGCCTTTAAGGTTCTAGTCATAGATTTGAGCAATGTTATATTATTAGGAGCAAATACAGTTAGAGGACAGTCATAATGCTTGGAAAGATTTACCATTTCTCTCCAGTTATCTTCTGTGGCAGCATACAGTAGAGGTCTTTTATCTGCTATCTCTTTCTTTTCTAACGCAACCTTTAAGATGTTAGGATCAAAGGAGCATAGAATTAAGGGGAGTTTACAGCTCTTTTCAATAAGGGATGCCACAAAAGCAAATCTGTCGGGATCTTTAGATTTACATCTTAAAGCTATCATATTTAATTTAAGACGTTCTCCTATCCTGACTAGAATAAAACTTTCTACTGCATTACATCTATCTACAATTTTTTTATCTTCCATCGTATCACTGATATCTATAGCTATCGCGGTAGGGTTATGGTAAGTAAGTTCATGTCTGTACATGACTTCTTTACCACCGATTTTCACCGCATTTTCTCCCACACCTATTATTACCTCTTTTACTGGTGGAGCGAGCATCTCAGTCAATCGAGCCATCTGCTCCTTGTATTTCGGCTTCATCAAAGGAGAGCAATCTTCCAGAGTAGCCTCTCTATTCAAAAGCTTCGATGCAAAGACCATGCAACTTGGAGCACCGCATTCTCCACAATTCGTTTGTGGGAGATGACGATAGACTGAGAGAAGGCTTGCCTTTTCTTCTTTTGACATCATTTCACCCTTGAATTTCGCTTATCCAATCCTGAGTTCTCTGTTCACTTTCTACTTCCCCGTAGAGGTTTTGCATCATTTTCTTCACTACCCTAAGAGTAGCAGGGTGGCTTGACATGAATAGGTCTCCGCCAGACATCATAACCGTAATTGTTGTTATCGTCTCCCAAAGAGGTCCCCTTAGTTCTCTAGGCCCCCACTCTTCTGACTTCATCCAAGCCTCTCTAGCACCCCAAGCATTACTCGTAGGAGCAACAATAGGCATCTGTAGATCAGAATCTCCGAGTAGTCCAGCAAGTTTGATCCTCTCCATCAAACTAAGAGTGTAGTCAAGTCCGTAGCCAAGGGCTGCGGTCGTTGGGTCCATAATTATCTGTTCCTTTGGGAGGCCCTCATCTAAAAGATATCTGTTAAGCTTCTTCTGATTGTTGATATCCATTGGCGTAAATGCAATAACAGAATGGCCATATTGCTTGGCTGCTTTAACTATTTTTTTATAGTCGTTATCTGCATTCGCAGAATTCAGGATACATCTCTCACCACTCGATACCTCAGCTGCAGCCTCTAACACCAAAGGATCCTTGGCTTTATTTCCAGATCCACCTATTATTAATGGTACATCTACTGCTTGTAAGACTTGCTCAACTGTCTTAGCAGCATCTTTTACAGATGTATCCTTTATCAGCGGATCGGTGCTTATGAGGTTAAGGGAGACGATCTCTGCATCAAAATCTTCTACATATTTCTTTGCCCATTCAGCAGGATCTTCCATAACATCTTTGAAATGTTGTTTAACTGATTTTGCAAGTTTTATCGGCATATCAAATACATCCACGGCTAGAACTGGTTTATTTTGATCCGTAGCTTCGAAACTGTAGAATGGCATGGACTTCGCTCCTCCGATTTTTACAACTTTACGCCTAGAGCCTCCATCAGACTTCGTAGCTCCTATCTGAACTTCAGCTATTTCCCCCGGATATACTTCAATCGGTGGCGAGAACTCTGCTACAAGTAGGGTTTCGATCTCTTTTTCTATAACTCTTGATACTAAATGAGGTGCTTGTTCTAAAGAACTGGTAATCGGCTGGAGAATGAGCGTCAGCTCATCAGCTCTAATTTCGACATTCTCGATCTCTATATCACCGAACTTTTCCACTAGCTCGATTAGATTTTTCGCTAAAATCTTTGTCTCCTTCTCTTCCATAGTAATCGCCTTTACTTCTTCTCACGTTTGACGATAACTTTTTCAGCTACTATCCTCGCATTTTTTAAGATTATTCTGAACCCACCTTGAGCTGGCATTTCAATAGTCGTAGGTGATGGAACAGGTGAAACTTCAAGAACCTCTTCTTTAGGCTCTTCTTCAGCGACTTTCCATCTATTCACTACAGGATGGTTCTTACTCTTTAGAAAATCTTTAAGCTCCTCTATTGTTTTACTCTCAGCTTCTGTAGCAATTTTATCACGTAAATTCTCTGGTACAGCATCCTTTAATCTTTCTTTGATTTGTGAAGGCATCCATACAACTCTCTCCCATCCTCCATCAGCTTGAAGGAATTTTGGAGACCGTAAGTACTCTATTGATATACCATTAAAACCCGGATTTTGAGTTCCACCGCCTGTGTGACCTGCCATAGTGGAGAAAGTTATGCCGTTAACGCTGGGCGCTCTAAAGTCACGATGGATGATTCCTACACCATCAACTTCTGGAATGTAGAATGCAATCGCTTCAAAGCAACCACAAGAAGTGTGAGGGTGATCAAACATACTATAGAGCGAAACCGATTCTATACCACCTAAAGACTTCATTTCAGCGACTTCATTGACGCCTTCGTAGATACCCTTTACAGGGTCTAAACATTCGCCTTTAGGTATCGGGAAATTCGGACCCTTAGGATCGACATTATACGCAGCTCTAGCATCGAACCAACTTATGGACCCGCATGAAGCTATTCTGTTTGGGGTAATGACACATACGTGACTGGGAGCAAAAGATTGGCACATCACACATGCATAAAATTCATCAACATCTTCATCCTTTAAAGTTCTCGCTCTGGTATCTCTAGCATCCCAAACATCCATAGCAATTGGAAAGAGTTCTTCGATCTTAGCTTGGTCTGTGTAGAATGTCACTTGAATTTTCTCTATCACTGGAAAACTAGATTTGAAGAGCCATGCAAGGATCTTTCCAATTTGGATTAAAGAATTCAAACCTTTCTGATACGATTTCTTGTTTATCCTTATCCAAATATCATATCTTTGATTGAGATGCATTACACCTTCTATATAGTTTAAAAAATAATGGATCTTTCTCTCTAAGACTCCCTCTAAATCTTTCTCAACCTTCTCACCCGCAACCTCCAACAATATCCCAATAGGATAGCTACCTCCAGGTTTCAGATCTTCTATGTCTGGTCCTTCAACTGTAACTTTCCGATCTTCTATCTGGTCTGAAGGTTTTGATAAGGCCAACTCCCATTTTGTCTTGACTTTCATACCACCGAATTCGAGATACATATCAGGTCTACGGACTCTTTCCCCTTCATAAATCTCCCCAACATCTACGGGAAACTCTGGCTTCACGAACCCTGTTGACTCAGATCTTTCTTCTACATCGGATGATTTGCTCATTTAGATTACCCTTATTTTTAAGATTTGTTTTTTGTTATCACCTTAATAATGTTTTTTAGGTTTTTGTACTTATAATATAATAAAATAATCTTCAAATAGTTTAAAATTTTGATCTAGGAATGTATTTTTTATAAAGCTGAATTATATTGTAGTTTTAATCTATAACATAGTTTTATGGTTGTATTTATCATAATAAAAATAATATCAATTTATTATAATAAATTTTTCGTATATCAAAGTCTTATTTATTTTTTTAAAAAAATTCTTATAGACTGAAAGGATTCCTTTTTTCAAATGATAAATCTCGTTATAATTGGTTCAGGACCTGCAGGCTTGACGGCTGCAATTTATGCCGGTAGGCATTACCTTAAGCCCCTTGTAATTGCAGGACAGCAACCCGGTGGCCAGTTGATGCTGACTACTAAAATAGAGAACTATCCTGGCTTTCCTGAAGGAATACAAGGTCCTGAGTTAATGAATAGGATTAGAAAGCAGGCTGAGCGTTTCGGTGCAGAATTCATAGACGATGATGTTACATCTGTCAACTTTACTTCCCATCCGTTTGAGGTGGAGGTTAACGGTAAGGTGTATAAGGCTAAGTCTGTGATAATAGCAACAGGATCATCAGCAAAATGGTTAGGTTTGGACTCTGAGCAGAGACTTAAAGGAAGGGGCGTATCTACATGTGCTGTTTGTGATGGTTTCTTCTTCAAGAACAAAGATGTAGTAGTCATAGGTGGCGGAAATAGAGCTATATATGAGGCATTGGACCTCACAAAATTTGTAAAAAAAGTAGATGTCATATATTGGCAAAATAGACTTAGGGCCAATAAGACTCTACAAAATAAGGCTTATAACAATAAAAAGATCAATTTCAAGTTAAATAGCGTTGTCGAGGATATATTGGGTAAGAATGTAGTCGAAGGAATAGTAATTAGAGATATCGAGACATTGGAAAGGACTAAACTAGATTGTCAAGGAGTTTTCATAGCTATTGGGTATAAACCAAATACAGACATCTTTAAGGGACAGATTGAACTGGATAATAATGGTTATATAATTACGAAAAATTATTCCGAAACTAGTATCAAAGGAGTATTTGCAGCCGGAAATGTTTGTAATCCAAATATGCAGGCTATCATAGCAGCAGGTATGGGTTGTCAAGCAGCCATAAATGTAAACAAATATATAGAGTCTTTAGAATAAGATCATCTCAATCAAATTGGTTGTTAAAAATCATTACAATATGTGTAACTGATAATTAGTTAAATTGTAAATTAAGCAAGCTTTACCTCATCTTCTTTACTATCATATTTCAATAGGAGTCCATGACGCCCCCACTCAATAATCCATTTGAATATTTTATCACTATCAACGTCATAAAATCTCTCGATTATAAAATTCAGAAGTTCTTCCCTTGTAATCTTCTTCTCATCTTTTTTACTTATGAATTCTATCAACTCCTTAAAGGAGTCTAGCTTAAAAAGCCTCTCGCCTAATTGCTTTTTTCTGCCTCTGATTCCTTCACTCAAGAAATTTGAGCCCTCTTCAGTGAGTTCAATATCTCCTGATTCTACTATTAGGAACCCCAGGAGTTCAGCGGCATCCACAGCGGGTAGGACATCATCTAACTCTAAATATAAGTCGTCGGCAATCTTGGCAATATCTACTCTACCACCAAAATCCTCTATAACTTCGAGAAGTCCTATAACATGACTATAGTGAACTCTCGGAATAGACATCCAGACTATGGCTCCTTTCCCTAGTTTTTAAGGTTATGCATTTTCTATGCGATAAGAGATGTTATCTTGTCAGTTATATTGTATATTGATTGACTTCGCTTATCTCGTGGTCTTGGCATATCGATATTAAATTCTAAAATCACAGTTCCTGGTCTTTGGCTCAACACTATGACTCGATCGGATAGATATATCGCTTCTTCAACATTATGTGTAACCATTATTACAATTTCTGGCGAAGTGAATTTGTCGCTCCATAACCTAATAATTTCTTCTCGAAGACCTTCAGCTGTAAGTGGGTCAAGGGCTGCGAAGGGCTCATCCATCAGCAAAATCTCTGGGTCAATTACTAAAGCTCTTGCAAAACCTACCCTTTGCTTCATGCCTCTAGATAATTCCCTTGGGTAGGCATCCTCAAAGTCCTCCAGCCCTACCTCTTGGATTATCTTCAAAGACCTCTTCATTCTTAGTTCTTTAGGGATTCCCTGAGCTTCTAAACCGAGTTCAACGTTCTCAAGAACATTTAACCAAGGGAAAAGGGCAAAAGATTGGAAGACCATCGACATGCGTTGATTTACCTTTCGAACTTTCTCTCCCTTATACATCACCTCACCCTCTGTTGGAGGTTCTAAACCCATAATTATTCTAAGAAGAGTAGACTTGCCACACCCTGATGGCCCCACAACGGATATAAATTCATATTCATGAATTGAAAAGCTTACATCCCTTAAAATCGGAATTTTTTTTCTGTGATGAACCAAATCTTTACTCACATTCCTGATATCAAGAATTGGGGTGGTCAATTTCTTTTTGATGCTCAATTTAATACCTCCCATTAACTATGCCGTATAATCTTTTCCAAATAAGCCTATTAATCACAAAAATGGTAATGATCATTGCTAATACACACAATAAAATTAAGGCTACATTGCCCAATCCATAGGCAGCTTTATCGAGCAATGCACCTATTCCTAAAACAGAGTATATCTGTCCCCCAAATACAATATATTCTGATACTATAAGGGCGTTCCAACCTCCACCCCAACTAGTTATACTTCCTGTAACAAAGGAAGGATAAATAGAAGGCAAAAGAAGTTTCCGCCAATAAGTCTTACCTCTTACGTCAAGGGTCTTTGCAACCTCTTCAATATCCCCTGGAATTGACTTTACCCCTCCCACAAGATTGAAAAGTAGATACCACTGCATCCCAGTAAGTATGAGCAAGATGGAGGCAAATTCTTGTCCACCTGGTAAACCGATCATTAAAACTACTATAAATGGGAACAATGCTGTAGCAGGAATTGCAGCAAAGGTCTGAAAAATTGGCATGAGAGACTTAAACAGTCTTGGGCTCTTAGAAATCTTTACAGCGACAGGAATAGTCCAACTTACAGCAAATAAATAGGCTATAGAGAGACGTGCTACCGACAACAAAACGGCTAATGGAATTGAAGAGACAATATAGAGCGATTCTTTTTCTGTAAAAAGTAGCTGAATAGACCTGATGAAAAAAGGTCCTTGGTCCAAGATTAACAAGATTGATTCATATGCAAGAGCAGAACAAACAACTGTGATTGCCGCATATGAAAATACTTTTACAAACAAAACATTTTCACTAAACTTACTAGCGATTTTTGTAAGGGAATTTCCAATTATGGAGAAAATATTTGAAAATATTGTTACTAGCTTATTTGATAATTTAGAAAAAAGAGGTCTCGGAAATCGAATTAGAAAATCGATCAGACGTGAAAGTGGAAAAGTAGCATCACTTAACGGCTCAAAGGTAACGATATAGTCGTATTTGAACCGACTTGCATAAGACTCTAAAGGCCTCCATACAAAAATATCTATAATTAAAATCGTTGCAATAAGAGTAGCGAGTCCAAGAAAAGCATTACCAAAATCACCGATATATGCCGAATTAGCGAGGAAACTGCCTATTCCTGGTAGAGCATATGTCTCGGATCCAAGAGAGATTATTTCAGCTGCAACGATAAAATACCATCCATTTGCCCAAGACATTATTCCATTATACACTAGCTTATGCACAGTAACTGGGATATACACCCTCCTAATTTTCGTCCAACCTTTGATATCCAAAGACTTAGAAACATCCTCAAGATCCCTTGGTATGGACAAGATAGATTCATAGACAGCGAAAGCAAGATTCCAAGCCATGCTAGTGAAGATTAGAAAAATTGCCGCAAATTCAACCCCAATCCAACTACCATTAAAAAGGGCTATAAAGAAGAAGACTGCTGCAGGAAAGAAACCAAGAATGGGGACTGACTGTAGAATATCTAGTAAGGGTATCAAAATCTTTTCGGCTCTGGCAATTCGTGCAGAAATTATACCATAAGTTAAGGCAAAGACTAAAGATATTAGAAAGGCTATGAACATCCTAAATAAAGAGCTACCCATCAAAAACAGGAGCGAAAAGAGGTTCTGTGGTAAGATCTCTCCTTTAGTTGGAGTAAGCAGTAAGAATGAGAGAATGATGGTAATTGAAAAAATAATTCGCTTGCTCATACAATCTTACCAGTAGATTATCAGTTTAAAGTGATTATATAGGCTTAACGGGCCCGGTGGGATTTGAACCCACGATCCCCGGCTATCCCCGATTAATAGAGGGCCGATGCTCTATCCGTGCTAAGCTACGGGCCCATCTGGATTTATCCATAACTATTTATAGCTATATAAAAAGTGCGGGTAACTTGAAGAGCAGAACGGTAATCTTACGTTTGTTCTCTCATGGATTGAGCCTTCGGTAGTAAACGTACTCCCCCCACCCTGTGCCGTTTTGTAGCGCTCTCGCAACAATTTCGTCGCGGTATGGTTTACCAGTGACGTCGGTTGTTCCCTTGAAGTTGACGCCGACAGTCATTATGTTATCAGGATTAGCAATAACTGTGACGTTTGTATCTAAAACGTAAACATAAAGGCTAGGGATTTGTTTTATTTTAATACGATTTTGAAACGAAAATGGGACTTAAAATAAATCGTTTGCCGCAGTTTATTTTCTAAACAAAAATGTTAAATGAAGTTTATTATATATTATAGTAATGGTTTACAAGAGAATGGGAATCTGTTATCAGATTAAGTGCGTTTTATACCTTCTTTTCCCTTTTCTTGTTTACAAATATAGAAGGAGGTGATAATTGGTGAAAGTTATGATGAGAATGATAATGAGGTTTTTGCCAGGAAAGCTGATGGAAGGGAGGAAGCTTTTAGATGAATTCTTAGCCATTATTGAGAAGAAACACGGTATTCCTGCAACTTCAGTAAGAAAATATACTCCATGGTTAGGGGGAGGCGATGCCATGCATACATTAATTATGGAATTCGAGATTGACAGCCTTACTAAGCTAACAGAGTTTTTTGAGAAGGCGTGGGCAGATCCAGAATTGATGCAGACGATGTCTCAATGGGATGTAGTTGAGGAAAGCCATCGAGTTGAACTTTACATGGTAGCGCAGTGATCGAACGTTATATGTTGAATCTGACAATGCCTGTAGTTTGCGAACTCAATGAAGCCGTATACACTACTCTAGTGAAAAAAAGGGAGAACTGAATGTCCAGAAAGAGTTTTTTTACGATTGATTACCTTCCAGCAACTCTGGCAAGCATTTTATTTATCTCACAAATCATCGTTGGTCTTTATTTGCTCTCTGCTGATCAAGTGACTCAAATTGGTATTTTGGCTTATTTTGGGGTGGGGCTTTATACGTTTTCAGGTCTATTTTTTGGTTTGCTTCCTGTGATTGAGTTCCGTAAAAAAGGCAAAGTGGAAAACGGGAAAAGCTACATTAATACGACCAGACTTGTGGACACTGGGATATACTCCATTGTCCGCCATCCGCAGTATGTGACTTTCATATTGTGGGCAATAGCTGGCATGTTACTTTTCCAACACCTGATTGTTGTCCTGCTTGGCATACCTATAATCCCCCTGATATATATTGATTTAATCAAAGCAGACAAAGAGGCAATTGAAAAGTTTGGTAACGACTACAAAATATATATGAAAAAAGTTCCTAGAGCAAACTTTATCCTCGGAATCATGCGGCGATTCATGAAGAATGAGTGAACACCGCGCAAGTTATACTTCTTGACGTAGAAGTTGATTACTACTATAAAGAACCCTTATAATATTGTGTGGTGGGGCAACCAACGCATTTTTTTGACTGGTATCTCTGGCAGGATTTACAGTCGATGTTGCAGGGAGTTATCTTTGTTCTCTTATGCGCAAGGTACTCTCTAATGCATAAAAAGGGGGAATAATGGATCTTGCCTAAGGGATAGAACTCTGATCTGCGAATTCCCTCACTGCTCCTCAGAGAACATTTCTCTACAGATATGCTTTCTAAGGTGTCTTGATTTTCAGCTATTACAAGAGCAATGAGATTATATCCACTCAGAGTTGTCAAGATGTGAATTACTCTCGGACAGTTCCTGAAGCGTTCAAGAATATTATTCATGGCCTCGGAGCTTTCGACTTCAATCATAACAATCGCCCCTGTAAGGTTAAGTGACTCCATGTTTAGTAGAGCTGAAACCTTTATTATCTCTCGTTCTTGAAGACTTTCAAGTCGCTTCTTGATCCCCATACTCGTATAGCCAGTGAGTTCCCCCAATTCTTTGAGGGTGGCTCGACCATCTAGTTGAAGATTTGATATGATCTTCTGATCAATTTCATCCATATAATTTACCCCACCTAGTTTATTTTATAAACATAGTTAATCTATACTCTTAAATATAGATTTCATATGCAGACCAAAATCATTTTTTATCGTTTCCTCTGACTGCATCTGGATAATTGCTAAAAAATCATTTCTTCATGGCTGTATCCCGTAAATCTTCGGGTAGTTTCTCGATAGCATATCTAAGTGCTGTTCTTGGCATATCTTTTTTGTTATTCATTATATACTCAAATACTTCTTTTTGATGGCTTTTGCTCGTCTCCTTGAGTAGCCATCCATAGCCTTTCTGAACTAGGTCGTCCCCATCCTTTAGTAGGCTGTCACAGATTTCAAAAACATCATTTAAGAAACTACCCTTCCGTGCAGGCAGGATCAACGTTACTGCTGAAGCGCGTCTCAGCCATCTATTTTCTGATTTCGTCCAGGTCTTGAGATTATCAATGTATTGCGGGAATTGCTCAATAAATGAGCCTAAAGTGTGATTGCACAAAGTATCGCATTTGGCCCAATTATTGACATACTTCTCCACCCATCCTTCAAATACTGAAAAATCATCTGCGCTGTAGTATTTCCTAAATGAGTATGCCCACTCGAATGCAATAAAAGCTTCTTCACAGTAATCCGACTCTAAAAGCTCTTCACATAGAGAAAAGATCTCTTTCTTATCTTTCTCCTTAATCTTATCAAAATATTTCTTTGCTATCTTCGTTACAATCTGGGTCTTTACACCGTAGACCTTTACTTCTTCTTTGAAGAAACTTTGGTAACCATTCTTCGTCTTTTCATCTATGCTTGATTCTAAATCCCGTCTTATATCAGATAAGATGTTGCCTTTCATTAGCTCTCATCTAAGAAGAGTGTCTCATTCTAGTTTGATTATCAGTCATCAATTGATCTAACTTCATAAAGTGTGCCATAAGCATTTTTCCAACCATCAGCCATTTTTATAAATATCGAAATTAGCAGAGGACTTGGGCAGTTTCGATGTTTTATCCATACCATTGGATATTTTCCTTCAGCAATTTAAGATATTTTCCTTCAGCAATTATCTTTCTCTGTTTCATCACTCTTTTTGAAAAGCAGAATCATAAAGCCATATATGATTCAATTCTTCTCTCATTTTTCCGTTTGTCTTTCTCTCCCTGATGACTTTTGCTGGAATACCTGCGACTACCATACTAGGCTCCACATCTTTGCTTACCAACGATTTGGCAGCCACAATAGCTTGCTCGCCAACAGTGACTCCTGGTAAGATCGTAGCATGGGCGTATATCTTGGCAAAGTTCTTAATCACTACTCCACTGTAGCTTCTCTTATTATGATCTGACTCTGAATGGGCATGGGTGTAAATCTCTACTCCCTCGGCCAATGCAACAAAATCCCCTAGTACAATACCTCCCTTGGTATCTAGATACACTCCACGGTTCATAAAAACATCGTTTCCGATCTCCAAATTCTGGCCGAAGTTGAATCTGACGTTTTCTTCTACTGTGAAGTTTTTGCCACATTTCTTGAATAATCTCTTGGCTATAATTCGCCTTAATGGAATAGCAAAATCTACGACCACACTTATCGGGAGTTTATCAAGGGAATCCCATAAAAAATGCAGATACCTCTTCTCTTTGGTAAAGGTTAATTCTTGAGCCTTCGGTAGATACTCGCTGTACAGTCTGATTTCCTCCAGGATTTCTGTTGGGAAAGCAGGGGCACCCATGAGCTCCATTATGCGAGCAACTCCTTGTGTATCCACGCTTGCGTTTACAATCCTCTCAATCGCTAAAAGTCTTTCTCTTATGTTCATAGTCATCACCTCGTGGATATTCATAGTCAATCTATAAGATTTTTCAGGTTACTGCCTTCACGAAGATTGCCGATGGTACTAGGAAAGATAGCTACCCACGATTTTTCGGTTTCAGAACATTTTAAAATATGGGAGTTTTAATTAGTACGGTGAAAGATTTGTCAAGTGAAGAAACGTCCGAAGGTAAGGAACCCATGAAAGTAGAGGGATTGACCCCAAATTCAAGAGAAGTTAATTTGATTGTTAAGGTCGTCTCGATAAATCAACCTAGAAACGTTACATCAAGAAGAGACCAAACAATGCATAAAGTTGCAGATGCTTTGGTTGGAGACGAAACAGGGTGTTTATATCTCACACTTTGGGATGACAAAATAGATGAAATTACTGAGGGAAAAACAATAAGAATTGAAAATGGTTATATCAATTTATTCAGAGGATCTATGCGTCTCAATATGGGAAGATACGGTAACTTCGTATCTTTGGAAGAATCTCCTATCTCGGAAGTTAAGACAGAAAATAACTTGTCTGATAAGCAATACGAACAATGGGGATATCGGAGAAGAAGATATTAAAGGGCTTTCTATTATCAAGAATTTCTATTGATAGTAATTTTTTATAGTGGAAATTATATTGGGAAGCGAGCACCTCTCGGAACAATTCTAGTTTTACTGAAGGCTTTGGTATAATCTCCTATCAAAATTAGGAGATAAACAGAATCAGGGAAGATGATGGTTTAGAATAGGGTCTGGAGCTCAACTTTTTACCCCCTTTCTATATGCAATCTATCGTTATTATTAGCTCGATAGTAATATCATCTATTAAAAATCTAGATTAAAGTTATATTCCTATAGCTTATTATTAATTACAATGTGTTCTGAAAGAAAATATTTTGGAACAAATGGCATAAGGGGAGTATTAGGTGTAGATTTAACACTTGAATTCATATTAGAGATGTCACAAGCTATAGGGACTTATTTTGACAAAGGTTTGATCCTTATAGGATATGATGGTCGACTCTCAAGCCCTTTGATCTCTAAAGCAGTATCGGCAGGATTAATGGCATCGGGATTGGATGTTGCATTGGCAGGTCTAACACCAACGCCAGGTTTACAATACTCTGTCAGGAATTTAGGTTATAATGGCGGGGTGATGATCACAGCTTCACATAATCCTCCACAATATAATGGAATTAAGGTTCTAGGCTCAGATGGCGTAGAAATACCTCATGACCATGAGGCTAGGATAGAGAAGATTTACCTTGACAAAGCATATAGAAGGGCTGATTGGAGAGGAATCGGAGCTTACAGGTCTGAAAGTGCTGTTATTAAGACTTACATCGAAGGTACAATAAATAAAGTAGATAGAAATATCGTAAAGAAGAGAGATTTAAAAGTAGTCTTAGATTTGGGCAACAGTGTCGCCAGCCTTGCAGTTCCTTATGCTCTATCAAGCCTTGGTTGTCAAGTTTTGACGATAAATGGACATATAGACGGTAACTTTTCTGGCAGAGGCCCTGAGCCTACTCCCTCAACGCTAACGGGACTCTCTAATAACGTGAAATCTTTTGGGGCCGATATTGGCGTAGCATATGATGGTGACGGTGATAGAGCAATCTTTTGTGATGAGAAAGGAATCATCCATTGGGGTGATGTGACAGGTACACTATTAGTAAATTACCTTCTTACAAAATCTCCGGGCGCACTTGTAGTAACAACAGTCAGCACTTCTCAAATGGTAGATTTTGTTGCTAAAAAGCATAGTTCTAAAGTTCTTAGAACCCGAGTAGGAAGTGTTGAAGTTTCAAGAGCAATGATAGATAATGATGCTTTGCTTGGATTAGAAGAAAATGGTGGTTTTTTTTATGCCCCCCAAATTCCAGTAAGAGACGGATTGATGACTTCGGTTCTGATGTTAGAAGCGTTATCGTATCAAAGTAGACCGTTCTCTGAAATTGTCGAAGAACTACCTAAGTTTTATCAAAGGAAAGCGAAGTTCGAGTGCCCTAAAAAAATTAAAAATAAGGTTATGAAAGAGATTAAGAGTAGATCTACTGGAAAGATAGAGGAAATAGATGGCATCAAGTTATGGGCTGACAAGAATACTTGGATATTGTTGAGACCCAGCGGTACTGAACCATTGATTCGAGTCTTTGGTGAATCGAAAGATACTAAAAAATTAGATGGATTAATTGAGAAATATTCGACGATAGTAGAAAATGTTATTAAAAAAATAAAAATGGGATAGATTTACTTTAGATCCAGATGAGGGAATTCGGCCTTTTTTAAACCGAGTTCTTCTTGAAGAGTACGAATTCTTTTAGCGTACTCTGTCATCCTTTCTTTATCATCATGCACTTTAGCAATCTTGTAAGCTTTCCAAGCCTTTTTAAGAGCAGCCCATGTCTGACCTTTAGTATATTTTTCAGTAGACATCTTCCACAACCTTAGTATGTCTCATATACTATTAAATATAAGCTTTTCACTTGAGAAGTTTATTTAAGTTATTTAAGGTGCACCCACCCTTTTTGCTTAATCTCTGTCTTCTTACCATCAAGGGACAGGTAGACTTTTGGAAAATTTGAGGTAACCTTCCCTATTACGATTAACTTTTCTCCCATCATCTTAGTTAATTCATAAGCTTTGCATAATCTATCTTGGGGGATGGTGGCAACTATCTCATATTCTTCTCCACCATGAAGGACTAAGTCTTCTAGACTTAAATTATTAATATCAGAGAATGCGCTGACTTCTTCTGTTGTAGGTAATTTATCAATTTCTATCCCAACTTTACTATATTTTACTAGTTCATGAAGTGATAGAGCCAAACCATCACTAGAATCGATAGAAGATGATATGATATTGTTTTTAGCCAGTGCCACTCCCATTTTTAACTTAGGCATAGGCAAAACGATAGCTGAAATCGCTTTCTTTTTAAATTCAGGATCAGCCTTCAAACCATCAAGCATGATCCTCAACCCACAAGAAGAATAGCCAAAAAACCCCGATGTCACTACAATATCTCCTAGCTTAGCACCCCTTCTCTCGACGATCTTGTCAGCAAAACCGATCATGCAACAATCAATTATAAAGCAATCTGCCTCATTCGTATCACCACCCAGAATCTCTATTTGGAATTCCTCTTTCGCTTTCTTGAAGCCTCTAGCAAGTTTTTCGATATCAAACTCTTTTACTCCTCTAGGAACTCCCAACGAAATAAGTGCGGCTGTTGGATTCACACCTTTAGCGGCAAAATCACTCACACACATAACTATACTTTTTCTTGCTACTTGAAATAAATTCATACCCTTAGGGACGTCGGTCTTTTCAACAAGCATGTCGCTCTTTATTACAACCTTGCCTTTTTTTGTAGGAAAGTATGCAACATCATCCCCTATTCTCGAGAAACTTGGTTTTGGTTGTCCTATCGTTTCGATTATTATCTTTATTATGTCGAGTTCATTCAGCCTTTTGACCAAAAGCATCCCTTATGACTTCTATTCGCTTTATATAATGATTGATTGTCTCTTCTGCTTTATCCTTAGCTTTAGCCTCGACCGATACTCTTAATACATTTTCAGTCCTTGATTGTCTCACAAGTACCCAACTATCTTTTGTAGGATTAAATCTGATACCATCTATAGTTATGACATTCGGAATTTCATCAAGTAACTTATTCAATATTTTTTTCCCTTCTTCTTTACTACAGTAAACCTTCTTTCTTATCTGATGATAATGGGGCAAATCTTTAATTAGATCACTTAATTGACCTTCCTTCTTCAAAATATTTGAGATTGAAGCCGAGGCTAAAACGCCGTCTCTACATTTTACAAAATCTGTCAAGATCAAGCCACCACTGCTGCCTTCGCCCCCTATCATACATTTTCTTTTTATCATCTCTTTGACAACATTCGCCTCTCCTACCTTGGCGTAGAAGACTTTACCTCCTATTTCTTCGACTATCTGTTCAACCCCTATGGATGTATCTATGCTTACCACAATTTCTTTTTTCCTTCTCTTCTTTAGCATATACTTCAAGTTTAACATTAAAATGAAGTCTCCCGATAACTTTCGACCCTTTTCATCAACCATCGCAACTCTATCTACATCAGAGTCGTAAGCAAATCCAACATCACAACCATTTGCTAAAACATTCTCTGAAAGATCGTTGAGACTATCTGTGATGGGGTCTATTGCTCGTGAGAATATACCAGAAGTATCGTTGATCGTTATGACCTTACATCCTAACCCTCTGTAAAGTTTTGGTATAAAGAGGCATCCTACACCGCCTCCAAAATCTAAAGAGATATTTAACCCCGAACAAGAATTTTTACCAATATATGACTCCAAATCGTCTTTGTAGATAGAATCAATTTTTAAGTAGTTCCCCAGTCTCATTGAACTTGAATAGAAGCTTTTATTCATGCTTATTAGAGAGCGTAATTCGTCATCAAATATCCCTCTTCCACCTTTTAGCACAAACTTCAATCCATTCCATTCAGGTGGATTATGAGATGCCGTGATGATTAAACCACCTTCAAATCCCCTTTTTGTCACTTCTCTGAATAAAGCCGGGGTAGATACGATGCCAAGATCAAAAACATCACACCCAGTTCCCATAAGCCCTGCAATTACTACATTTGAAACCATGATACTTGATGGTCGGTTGTCTCGACCAACAGCACATGAACCGCTTTTGATGAATCTTCCAAAAGCTTGTGCGATATCTACTAACTTGACAAGATCTAGATCATGACCCACTATCCCCCTAAAACCTGATATTGATAAAATAGTCAAAGGAATTCCTTAAAGACTTGATCG
>JAKLZG010000052.1 GCA_024256165.1 Candidatus Methylarchaceae archaeon HK02M2 | reverse complement strand
AAAGAGAAAAGGGAGATAAAAGACCCAAAACAAGTGACATTAAAGAACAAGAGACCGGCTGTTAAGGGTACATGTCCGGTATGTGGAACCACGGTCTATAGAATCGGTAAAATGTAATCCACCCCCAATTTTTTTCCTCTTAATTCGGGTATTAGGATAAAGTTTTATTCTTCATATTTATGAATAGGCTTCAACCTTTTAATGGTGATGGCTCTGTAATTTGAAGATAAATGAACTCCCAATCCCAAAAAAATTGGTAGATCTAATAGAATCTCTTGGTTATTCAACTCTGTACCCCCCTCAAGAAAAAGCAGTGAAGTCGGGTGTATTAGATGGTCAAAGTCTACTTCTTACGACACCTACTGCCAGTGGAAAGACTCTGGTTGCTATGCTAGCAGCTGGGAAGACAGTTCTAGAAGGCTCAGGAAAGGTAGTTTACCTTACCCCACTAAGAGCCCTTGCAAATGAAAAATATAATGAATTCAAGGCCTTCAAGAGATTAACAAAACTCAATGGAAAGAATGTGAAAGTTATGATCTCAACTGGGGATTACGATTCATCCGGTAGGCATTTAAGAGCGGGCGATATTTTAATTCTGACGAATGAAAAATTTGATTCGATCCTTCGCCATGGTGTTCAGTGGATAGATTCTGTAAAGCTGTTCATAACCGATGAAATTCATATCGTTGGCGATGATTACAGAGGGCCCACTCTTGAGATGATAGTAGCAAAGATTCTTTCTCAACTACATAAATCGCAGATTCTTGCTCTGAGTGCTACTGTGAATAATTCTAAGGATTTGGCTAAGTGGTTATCGGCAAGACTCATCGATATAAGATGGAGACCTATAAAGTTGGTTGAGGGAGCTTTTCAGTATGGAGAGATAAAGTTCTCAGATGCTTTAGTAAAAAAGGTCAAACCAACTAATAGAGGTCAAGTTATAGATGTAGCAATAGATTCTGTTACAGAAGGAGGTCAATCATTAATCTTCGCCGAGACGAGAAAGATGGCTGTAAGATTTGCTTTGAAAGCTGCAGAAATCACTCCACAATATTTAACAAAAAATGAGATTAAAGAATTGAAGAGGGTCTCAAAAGAAATAATTTCATCAGGTAATGGAACAAAACTGGGTAAAATCTTATCCAAAGTTGTTGAGACTGGATCAGCATTTCATCATGCGGGTCTCATAAGTAAGCATAGAACCATAATTGAAGATAGTTTTAAGAGAGGTTTGATCAAAATCTTAGCAGCTACTCCAACACTTGCATCAGGAGTTAACTTACCAGCTCGAAGAGTTGTAATAAGTAGTTTGATGAGATACAATTCAAAGTATGGAGGAAAAGCACCTATTTCAGTCTTAGAGTATAAACAGATGTGTGGAAGGGCTGGAAGACCGAAATATGATAATTTTGGAGAGACTGTTATAATGGCTTCATACCGAATGGATGCTGAAGAAATATTTTACGAATATATAGAAGGAGAACCGGAACCGATTCGCTCACGGTTATATAATGAATCGGCCTTAAGAACCCACCTTCTAGCCACAATAGCAAGCCTACCTAGAATAACTAATGCAGAAATTATCAAAATACTCTCAAAATCTTTACTAGCTGTCCAGTATAATCGGACTAGGATACAATCAAGGGTAAGTAGAGCTCTAAAATATCTTATAGATATGGACTTAGTTGGAGAAAGAGGCAAGTCTTACATCGCTACAGAATTTGGAAGGAGGGTCTCTACACTTTACATAGATCCTGTTACGGGTGTGATGTTCAGAGATGCTTTAAATATTGCTAATAAAAATGAGCCTCATCTTTTAGGCCTCCTTCATCTGATAGTTACTTCACCTGATTTCACACCTAAATTTACATTAAGGAATAAAGATGTAGATGAGGCTCTCATGTTGACAAATGAATACAAGGATGAATTCATTTTTCCAATACCTGAACATGATTTTGATATTTATGGAGAATTCTTTGAGAATTTTAGGTGTCTTCTTGTTCTTTACGGCTGGATAAATGAATGGAGTGAAGACAAATTACTTGAAAAACTAGGTATAGAGCCAGGAGACTTACATAGAGCCAAAGAAACTGCTGAATGGTTGGCTCATTCTCTTTTTGAACTTTCTAAGTTATTAGGCAGAAAAGATCTGTTACCCGAAATCGGAGTTCTTATGCAAAGGATTAAAAATGGTGTGAAATCTGAGCTTATACCATTAACCAATTTGGATGGTATTGGGAGGATTAGGGCTCGATCTTTGTACAAGAGGGGTTTTACAGACCTTGAAAAATTAAAATCAGCGCCTTTAGATAAGATTGCCTCAATACCAAAGATAGGCATAATTACAGCAAGAAGTATAAAGAAGCAACTATCAAAATATTCTATAAATAAGGAAAATGAATTTAAACTCAGATATTGACATGTAAATTAGACATGTCAATTGCTACAATTTTCAGATACTTAAAGCCAGAAAGTACTCCAAAAGAAGACCTTGAAGGTTTTATGAGAGGTGTTAGGAATTTCATTAGAGATCATATAAAACCAGAAGATAAAGTCAAGATAATGGTTTCAGGAGGTGTCGATTCTGCAGTCACGGCTACATTATTTTACTTGGAGATAGGAGATAGGCTTTACGTTTCACATATAGATACAGGATTCATGAGGCAAATAAGGGGAAAAGAAGAAACCCAGATAATAGCTGAAAAGTACTCTGATTTTAAAAATTTCAATATTATAAATGCAAGGAATTTTTTTTATGAGAAGGTCATGGGAATCCCTGATGCAGAACAGAAAAGACTAGGGTTCCGTAAAGCGTATGAGATTATAACCGAACAACAGATGTTGAAATCTGATTGTAATGTAATGACTCAAGGGACCATCTTGCCAGATATAATAGAGACAGATGGTGGAATTAAAAGTCAGCATAATGTGCATCTAAGATTTGACAAAGTTAGGAAGATCATAGAGCCTCTTGCAGGACTTTACAAAGATGAAGTCAGGAGAGTTGCAGAATTTTTATGGTCTAAATATAAGACGAAGGTTTTAGAAAACGTCTCTAGAAGACAACCTTTCCCTGGTCCAGGTCTCTCAGTAAGAACTGTTGGTATGATCACTCCAGAAAAACTTAAGATCGAAAAGGAGGCAAATGATATTGTCGAACAGATTGTTGATGAATATACAGAAAGAGAATATGGTATCAATCTATATATTAATGAGAAGACTGGTGAACAAATACCCTTTCAGTCATTTGCTGCGACGTTCGATGAAAAATTCATTAAAGGGAAAGAGGAGATCGCACCTTTACTAAAGGATAAAACAAAAGAAAATATCCGATATAAAATTCTAAACACAAATGTTACTGGGGTGAAAGATGGTAAGAGAGTCTATAGCCATCCGCTCTGTATAGAGTGTGATATTGAGTTGGATTATGATGTTTTAATTAAATTAGGTAAAGATATACCAGCAGTAACTTCAATTCCAAGAGTTTTGTATAAGGTCAGTTCTGAGGTCGGTCCAGCAGAATACGTGATTGCTATAAGGTCAATCAAAAGTATTAATGCGATAAATGCGACGGTCAATGAAATTCCAATAAAAACAGTAAAAAATATAGCGAATGAGATTGTCAAGAGATGTAGTTGTAAAGAAGTTTATTGGGACGTCTCCCCTAAACCGCCAGCGACGATAGAATATGAATGACTAATAATTTTAAATTTATATATCATAAAAACTTCTTTGGTTAAGAAATGCCATTTTGTTCTAAATGCAGTAATCAAATTCCTGAAGACGCGAAATTCTGCTCTGTCTGTGGTACACCCGTACCTATTCAAGAAGTTCCTTCAGAAGAACCATCAACCCTTTTAACCACAAGGACTGGTCTAGACCGTATTGGATCTGATAAGAACCTTCAAGACCATTGGATCAAGCGTATTATTGCCATAATTATTGACAGCATCATAGTTTTTATAGCTTCTTGGATTCTTTTAATGTTCATAATAGTTCCGATAATAATAAGCGGTGTATTGTTTTATGGATGGTTTTTTAATTGGTTTCTATTCCCCTTTTTTACAGGTATAATTCTCGTTTTATATTCCTCATTTTTAGAATCTGCATATGGATGGAGTTTAGGTAAGAAGATAATGGAGCTCGATGTAACTACACTCGACGGTAAAAGAGCTAGCATCGATAAAACCTTCATAAGGAATTTTAGTAAAATCTATGTAGCACTACTGCTTTTAGATCTAATAGTTGGTCTTGCCACTGAAGGCGACCCACATCAAAAATATAGTGATAGAATTGCGGGAACAACAGTTAGGCATATACCAAAATAGAAGCAAAATACAAAATTAATCAAAAAATTAAGGATTAGAGGACGTTTCTTATTTCAGAAAATCTTTTATTCATAAAAAGTCTTAATCTCCTTACCTTTTTCTAAGGCAACAACCTCTACAAGGTGCTCTATACCTGAAGTTCTTATTTTACTTCCCATAACCTGTTCTATTTGGAAGATTCCTGCTGGGTTATCCATATGTACTAGAATTCGGACTGGCTTATGATCACCCTCCTCAATTTCAACTTTCTTAATAGAAAGGGCTGAGAGAGAATGAATGTCTACCTTCCCTGTTTTGTAGGGAATCCTAGCTCTTCCCTTTACCATATCGGTTCCATCGGCAACCTTAGCCACACCTGCTTCAAGACTTAAGCATTTAACTTCTTCATCATGTGAGAAGATAGAGTGAAGAATTTCGCACTTGAGCTTAAGAGTAAGTTTTGAATTATTGGGATATACTTTACAAAGAAGTTTGTCTAAAATAGGACTGGCTATATAGCAGCCATGGGTCTCATGATCGATTCGGTGGACCGAGTTTCCAATATCATGTAGATAAGATCCGCATAGCACAATGATTTGAGCGCCTACTATATCACATATTTTGTTCTCAACCGTTGTAGGTTTTACCCTCTTTGTCAAAATACTAAAGATTTCTAAGGAACTACCTGCTGAAATCTTTGAATGGACGGGGCCGTGATCGTTATACTTTAATCTGTTCACTGCCATCACATTTGACATTCGCAAATAGCCCTGCACCTCAATGTCGTTTTCTAATAGATCAAACATTTGTCGAACTCTAGGCTCTTTTAAATGGTTAATAATTAATTTGGATGAGACAACTACCATACTCCTTAAACCTCCTTATGAGAGGGCTAACATGCTTTTAAATATCAATTATAGTTTTTTTATTGTTAGAGTTTTCTGTAGAAGCCTGGCTTAACTTCATATATCTGACCGCTACTATTTAATGTCTGGAGCATCCTTTGGGCATCCTCTTGAGTGAACTTTCCTGTCTTCACCAACTCGTCTATGAATACCCTTCCTTCTACTGGGTTCTTCTTAGGACCTTCTAGAGTCTTAAAAACATCTAAAGCCGACACCAGTAGATTTCTCTCACTTAAAGGTCTCCCATGTAGTACTCCAAGGTCCCTCTTACCTGTTTTAACATCTACCCCTACGGTTTCGAGCATCCTTCTCATAAGTGAAATTGCTCTCATCGCATCTTCTTCTGTTACTTTATCTCTCAACATGATTCTAGCTCTGGCTGTAGCAAGCCTTATCAACGATTCTAATTGTCTGGGTGTAACTGTGATCATTGACTCTGAATCTGTCTTTCTCATATCTAGGTAGTACTCGAGTATCTTTTCCTCAGCATCCCTAGTGAGGATTGGGTTAATCTTTTTTGCATACAATATATACTTGTGCAGAAGGTTAAAATCAATAGGGGGTGCCATGATATATTCCCCTTTCCTATGCAACTCTAAAACATGTCTCGCAAGTCGCTCGTCTCGAGCTCTATCGGGGATATCTCTTAAAACAAATATAAGATCGAATCGAGTTAATAAGGGGACAGGAAGGTTCAGGTTTTCATTTATATTCCTGTAAGGATCATATTTGCCTAATACAGGATTTGCCGCTGCTAAGATAGATGTTCTAGCATTCAAGGTTGCGACTATACCCCCCTTAGCCACACTTACGGTCTGTTGTTCCATCATTTCATGTAATGCATTCCTATCATCAGTACGCATCTTATCGAATTCATCAATGCTGGCCAAGCCCTGATCTGCGAGAACTACTGCTCCCGCTTCAAGCATCATCATACCCGTCTTTTCTCTTACCACCGCTGCTGTCAAGCCTGCTGCAGTGCTACCACGTCCAGATGTGTATAAACCTCTGGCAGCTATCCTTGATGCATACTTTAACATTTCAGATTTTGCAGTTCCTGGATCACCCACAAATAACACATTGATATCTCCTCTTATTATAGTCCCATCAGGCATTATTCTTTGAGGCGAGCCTGTAACAAGAAGAAGTATGGCTTCTTTTTGAGTTTCGAAACTATGAATTGTTGGAGCTACAGATTCTATGAGCCTCTCATAAAATCCTGGCTGAGAAGCTATTTCTTTAATGATTTTTTCATCCTCCTCCGTTATCTGTATCAGCTCAGGCTCCTTACCTACTGCCTCTACATAGTTACCATCGATCTTCGATCTAAAAATCCTTAGTTTTCCTGAACCTCTAGAATACTCTGCTTCGGCTCTTATTACACCGGTCAAAATGACCCTATCTCCAGGTCTTGCTGTGTTCACTATATCCTCTTGCAAGCTCACATCAAAAGCTTGAGGAAGTTGCCCAGGAGGTAACTCTTCTGGCAGTTCTTGAAGTCTTACGATTTGGTAGTCTACAAAGACTGTATTTTTTATGTCTAAATCGAACTTCGTAGATTTACAACCAGAACTGAACTCATCACAAATTTTGGGTCCCTTTAATACTATACCCGATTGTTTTATGTATGTAAGGTGTCCATTGCCACACTTGAAGGCTGCTTCTACAATCATAGGCTTTAACTCTGATGCTCTAACTACCATACCAGTAACCGAGACTAGTTTATCAAGGTATTCAGTGTTTATTTGTCTTAAAGAAAGCTTTTCGGTCAAGTTTCTAATTCTTACTTGTATGAGTGGCAGACTCTCTCGAGCCTTTTCAGGTAGACTCTCTCGAATTGTTTTTGCATAACCAGGAGCTTCGTTTTTTAAAGCCTTAAAGACTGCCTCATTGAAACTAGGGAGCACTTCATCAGGTTCATTTATGAGTCTATTAGACATATCCACATCATATATTTGGATGTCTCCAAAATCCACGATCAAAGACCTTAAACTACTTGAAACCATCTGTGAGATCCTGTTCCTATACTTCAGGTTTCCACTTTCATCCTTGAAAGTCTTTAGAAAATTCTCTAATTCATCTGATATCTTAGAAAGGGTCTTTATACTCATATCACTCACCCAAGATAGTTTTCTTCCAATCTTTAACTAAAGAATTGATAAGTTTGAACAGTTTCTTCTCTTCTGGAGTTAACTTTTTTTCCAAATCTGGAGACAGAGATGGTAAACATGCCAACTGTACGAGCTTGCTTGTCCTCAACGCAATAAGATCGTAAGCTGAAGCTAAAAACTTCTCATAATCTCCTTTTAAGCTCAAATCGCTCTCTGTCATAGACTTCTTTAAACTTATCTGCTTCCTCATTTTTTGGAAGAAATCACTATTCAAATTAGAAATTTGTGAGGAGGTCTGAATGCGTTCCCTACTTAAAGCTTTAAAAAGTTCGATATCAAAACTATCTTCCTGAATTTCGGCGAAATTCATCTGCTCCATTACTTCTGCGATCCATCTCGGAACTTCTATTAAATCTCCCTCGTTAGTCTCTGGCAGGGATAATGATCCGATTTCTAAAGGAGGTAATCCTTGTTTGATTATTGCTTTAACAGGGATAAGTAAAAAGCCTACTTCACAATCTTTAAGGAAGTCTATATTGGACGACTCTTTTTTTTCCATATTGCTCAAGTTAATCTTCTTAACAATATAATAAGTTCACATTATTATAAATTAAACCTATTTAAAATTATTATTACCCATATGAGAATTAAATAGAGCTTGTGTTACATAATCATAAAGGTATAGCCTATTAATGATATGGTGTATTCTTAACAATATAATAGTTTTATTATGAGTTGTAAAGGTTAGAGCAAGAGCAAAAAATAATCAAGTTACCAAGCTTAAAGACAAATCTACTAAAGATTTCTAGTCAAAGATGCTTTTTAAACCATTCCAATGTAAGGTCAATTACTTTCTTCAAATGTTGAGGTTTTGAAAAAATATGGTCTGCTTCCTCTATAACTTCAAGCCTTTTCGGCTCTGATGCGGCTTCAAACAATCTATACGCATGCTCTAGGGGGACGATATCATCTGAATCTCCGTGAATAATAAGGAGAGGCGGAGAGTCTTCTACAGCTTTGAGTAGATTATACCTTTTTAGGTCTTCATAAAAGCTTTTTTTAAATCTCTTTACTTCCTTATGGATAACGGGTTTCTTGAAAATTGGGATTTTATAAGGAGAGGCCAAGGTGACTATAACCTTAATCCTCTTATCTTTAGCTGCTATGGCTACCAATCCTCCAAAACTGCTTCCAACTACACCTAGTCTGCTAATCTCAACTTTTTGCTCATTATTTAAAAAGTCTAAAGATGATCTATATTCCTTTATTCTTACTGTTAAATTGGTGTTTTCAAACTGTCCTTCGCTCTTTTCTAATCCTTCTCCACATCCCCTAGAATTAAATCTTAAGCATGCATAACCTTCGTCATATAGTCTAGATGTAAAAGCCAACCACTTTCTACTATCCTTGCTACTTTCCAAACCATGTAAACAAATGATACAGGGCGCCTTTTCATAAGGTAAATCAAAGTTACCAAATATCATATGATTTTCTGAGTAAAAAGTAACTCGACCCATTCACTTTACCCTACATAGATATTTCTATATACACTCCTACATTTTGCTACTATTCATTCTCCATATCTCAGACTCCGTCACATCTACATCCAGACAATTGGTTCGTAAAAATTCGATCAAGCTTTGTGTGAACTCTATCTCTTTTGGCATCCATTTGCGAAATGCTTTGTACCTAACCGAGATTACCCCATCAAAATATTTATTGAATTCCTTTACACTTGCTATAACACTCTGCTCATCTATGCCTACTATACCAAAGAGCACATAAGTTATGAAATCTACTTTTCTATCGAATTCATTTTTAATTGATTCTCTAAGCTTAACTATCCTCTTCACTTCTATATCGCTTATACCCTTCATCAATATACCGTTCCTTATTTTATCATAAATCGATTCTAGGCCGATTCTTAACACGAGTTTTCTTGGATTTAGTATCCTAAATAAAGTGCGAATACTATCTAAATCAAGAAACTCTGGTCTGCTTTCTATATCTACTATTTTCTGTTCTGTCACTTGGGATAGATCGGAGATCACGTTAGGAGGTAACTCTAAAAAAGAGCCTCCATTGAAGAAGGACAATCTTTCTACTGGCTTTTCTTTCATCAATTCTTTAATCTTTAAAAGATTCTCATTTGCCGTCAAAATTAAATCAGTAAAGTTCTTTGCAGCATCCTCGTAAAAGCAGCAGAATGTGCATTTATTCCAAGAGCAAACATACCCCTTTAGAATTGCTATAATCCTCTTTCCCCTTCGATCATAAGTTACTCCTATCAAAAGATATTCTCCTCGACTTTTTGAACTAAGTTACAAAGATTCTTTGGCGTTATTAGTACAAAATCCTCTTCATGATATATATTATAAATATCTTTTAATTCTAATTTTGGCATATACTTTAGAGAAAAGTTGGGGATTTCAATGCTAAGATTATTCTCGACCATCTTTACTGATCTATGAGTGTCGGAATTCCATCTGAGATAACATGCGAACTTTTTATAAAAATTTTTAAATTTTAGGATGAAGCCCCTGAGCCTTTTAAAAAGAATCTCCACATAAATATCTTTAATATAATGATTTTCAAACTTAGGGTTCCAATCATAGCAGCAAAATGGATAATAATCTTCTAACTCTCTTGGGACTATACCAGCATTTGTCAATATAATTTGATGCACTTTAGAATATCTATCTTTTAAATTCATTAAGGATTTTATAATCATGTAATGTATAAACGACTGTGAGTAAGGCTTTCCATAAGAACAAGGAAGGAAAAGGCAGAGACTGTAATTAATCTTTGGCTTATAATCTGACAAAAGCTTCTTATAGGCTTCCTCAAAGAAGGGGTGAGAAAGGTAACTTTCTCCGACCCCTCTTAGGAAGGTCTTACCATCACCTGACCAAATCAGCTCTTTACCATTCCAGACATCTTTGTTTTGTACCATTTAAATCCCTTTTGGGGTTTATATTGCGGAACGGAGGGTAAACCACCCGCATATAAGGTAAATCTTTAAGGCTCTTTATTAATCTTAAGAAATACAATTGTGGCTCAAAGGTAAGTTATATTGGTTAAAAAGTACAAGCTTGTCGCCTTCGACTTAGATGGAACATTGTTAGTAGAAAAAAGTAGTTGGGGTACATTACATGAATATTTCGGCACTACTTCGATAGCTAGACAGGCTTTTGCTTTATACAGAAAGGGCTTAATAGA
>JAKLZG010000051.1 GCA_024256165.1 Candidatus Methylarchaceae archaeon HK02M2 | reverse complement strand
TCTACGTGACTGGGACTGGCTACGATCCCTCCACAAGCTATGACATCTATGTGGTGGAGGATGTAACCACGTGGACGGATGGCATGTCGATTCCCAGCCGGGTGGCTGATACGGCGACCTCAATCATGTCAAACACGGGTGGCACCTTAGACCCGACCTTGGTCTGGTCGAACCCTCAGACCGTTGGCATGTTTGATGTGGTGGTTGATCTCAACGAGAACGGCTACTATGATGAAGGGGTTGACGTGTTGGACGATGACGACATCGAGGTTACAGCGGGTTTCGTGATTCCTGAGTTTTCCCCTTTCCTGCTTCTTCCTTTGTTCATAGGGTTCACTCTCTTTGCTACTATCCTTCGCAGAAGAATTAGATGAGATGGAGAGAGTGAACCAGCATTTTTTTAGCATTGATTCATGTCTTCGGTCTGTTCGTTCAAGCACTCCATTTCTGCTAGACTTAAGTATGCGATATTACTAGTTAAGTTAAATGTACTCCTTTTATCTTCAGTACATTAAAAAATATACAATTGAGATAGATGAAAACACTACAAGAGGTTTTAATTAAAATGGGGAAATGGCTAGTTCCTAAAAAAGCAATGATTTTATTGTCTTAATGAATTGTCAGTGGTATCTTGATTTTTAATAAAGTATTGACGCTATGGTTATTTCTTCATATTTGAGCATGTATTACATCCAGAAAGAGATGCTAGAAATTTATCTTCCTTTAAGGCCACGCATAATTTACAAAATGTTAGTGTAGCATCGATTAAGGATAACTTTTCAGAGGCTATGCTATGGGCAAACTCCTTTGCTCTAGACTGAATTATAGGTATGGATTGAATTTGCTTCATCTTCTTATCTCCACGTTTAGAGTAAAGGTAATGACTTATAGTAGCTTGTGTAGTCCCAAGTTTATCAGCCACAGCTACCTGCGTATAACCGTACTTCTCGATGAGTTCTTTTGCCACCAAGGATCGGAAGGCTGGCAACACATAAACTGCAACTAGCTCACATGGAGGTCTCACTCTTATTCCCAGGATCGTATAACGAAGTTATAATTTATAAATTGTTTGCCTAAAAAAATATTTAATTATTTTTAATCAGTCCTATTCAGGGAAGAAGTATCCAGGGTTTATGCTACATTTATATTATATTTTCTGGCAATATCTACAAACGCTTGGGCCAAGTAGATAACTTGGTCCCACGTGAGTCCATAAGTGTTCATTTTCCAAGTCTTTGTAGCTCCTACGAATTCTCCGACAATCTTCCTATTTTTTAACTCATCGCTGAAGAAATACCCCCTCCTTTTATGCGTTTGTGCAATCTTATCGTAACTTTCTATAGTATCTACCTTCGTTAGAGTATGCTTTCTCGGCATTTCACTTAGAACTTTGTTTCCTTTAATCCTTAAAAATTCCTTGAAAAAATAGTTGGTCTTATCAAGTTCTTCATCCCAACGTTCAACTCGCTCTTTAATTTTAGGAAAACTTGCCATCATGGAAATTAAATTGGCACCCATCAATGTACAACCCATCATCTCGACTTCTTTAATTCCAAATTTACGTTTTGTCACATCACCAACCATCTTTGTCGTTCTAAAAATTTTTTCTGCCCATTCTTCAGTAGTTGCCAAGATTCCAGAAGGTGCGGATGAGGCAAAACTTTTGTGCCCTGAGCCTACTAGAAAGTCGGCCCCGATCTCTTTCCCCTTTACAGGCATTAACCCTATTGAATAGGCGCCGTTATACAGAAAAGGGATGTCATAATCCTTCGCAACTCGAGCTATTCCATACACGTCGTGTTCATTCCCTAACATGTAATCAAAATGGTCCATTATGATCAGTTTGGGAAGTGCACCAGTCTCTTTCCTCACTTCCTCTATCTTTTTGGCTGTGTTTTCACCTGTAATTACATTATTCTCGTTTAAAGGGACTTCCTTGACAACTCCTCTCGAAGCTTCTATAGCTAAAAATTCTGTATAATGTGCCAATGCAGAGACAATCACAGAATCTCCCTTTTCGATTATTGAAGAAACAACAGCTTGAAAACCTCTTCTTGCTCCAGGGACAACCCTGGCCTGATCCATTCCCAAGAATTTTGCTAGTTCTATATGAAACTCGTCTATAGGGGGCCTTCGGATCTTGTCAAGCCTAAAAGGTTTTCCACACCAATCACAAGTTGAATAACCGTCTCCATAAGCTATCAGAGCTTTCATGGCTTCTGGGGTCAGTCTACCACCGGGTTGAATTGGGTTAATATTTATGAAAAGCTCTTCTATTGCCCTTGTTTCTAAATCATCTATTATCTCTCTCATGTTATCAGCTCCTTTTCAATGATATCTATACTTTGTCTTACTTCTCCAATAATCTTCTTGACCTTCTCTTTCTGTTCAGTACTTAATTGATACATCGGTTTTGTTTCTCTAAAAATCTGTCTTAAGTCGATCAAAGCAAACAATGCCTTAAAAGTTACCTCTACGGACTTTTCAGTCATAATATCACCACCATCAGGAAGAGAATCCTATGCATAACATGAGCCGGGGGCAGGATTCGAACCTGCATAGAACAGGTCTCTACATACTGAGCTATCTGCAGCCTGTCGCCTAACCACTCGGCCACCCCGGCAATCCTGATTAAACGTTTTCAACCTCCTTTATTCAGCTATAACATAGTTATAATCCATATATATCTTTTTGTAATTTTTATTCCAAATAGAATATATATCAATATACTGTACAAACACAAACAATCACATATTTCGGGCTTACAAAAAAGGAAAATACAAACACAAACATCATAAAAATAATATTGTTTTGTAGGCCTATTCTACTCCGAGTAAGAAATATTATTAATTCCAATAGGAATAATATTAACAAGAAAATATTAAAAGAATATTAATTTATTATGTTATAACATGGTTATACAAAGTATTGGAAGACTTGAATACATAAGAGGTCTCAAGTGCAGAGAGTGCGGTAGAGAGTATCCCCCAACCAAGATTTATACTTGTGAGGAATGTTTCGGTCCACTTGATGTAACCTATAACTATGACTCTATAGAGCTTGACAGGAAATCGTTTGAGAAAAGACCTAAAACGGTTTGGCGATATTTTGAACTCTTACCCGTCCAGAATAAAAGAAAAATTGTAGATTTGGGTGCTGGTTACACTATCTTACATAAGTGTGATCGACTGGCTGAGGTATTCGGATTAAGAAGACTGTATATCAAGAACGATACGGTCAATCCAACTTACTCATTTAAAGACAGACCGGCTACTGTTGCTGTATCTAAGGCTCTTGAATTTCGAGCCAAGGCTGTCGGGTGCGCTTCAACCGGCAATCTAGCTGCCGCTACTGCAGCGCATGCGGCCAAAGTTGGGTTGCCTTGCTATGTTTTCATTCCAGCGAATATCGAACTCAATAAAATCTTACAGGCAACGATTTATGGTGCTAGAATTGTGGCCGTTAATGGAACTTACGATGATGCAAACCGGCTTGCAGCTCAGGCTTCAGAGGCATATGACTGGTCGTTTGTGAATATAAACATTCGACCATACTATGTAGAGGGATCGAAAACTTTGGCATTTGAGATCTGCGAGCAACTTGGATGGCAAGCTCCTGATCACGTGATAGTGCCAATGGCCAGTGGAGCGTTGCTCTGTGCCATTTGGAGGGGTTTCAAAGAGTTCCAAAGACTTAACCTGATCAGTGATTTAAAGACCAGAATAACGGGTGCCCAGCCTTCCGGATGCTCCCCAATAACAAACGCCTATAAAGACAATACCTTTGACGTGAAGCCGATCGAGCATCCTTCTACAATAGCAAAAAGCTTGGCTATAGGAGACCCTGGAGATGGGTTTTATGCTTTAAATGCTATACGAGAATCTGGTGGTGTTGGTGAATCAGTTACAGACATTGAAATATTGAACGCAATCCAACTTTTAGCGAAAACAGAGGGGATATTCGCCGAGCCTGCCGGTGGAGTGACAGTGGCTGTTTTAAAGAAACTTGTTGAACTTGGAGAGATATCGCCAGATGAGGAGGTTGTTTGTTGCGTTACTGGTAATGGATTCAAAGCAGCCGAGACTATTTTAGATCATATTCCGGAACCCTTTGTGATCGAGCCTAATTTAGAGTCGCTAGAAAAGATCATAAGGCAAGGAGATATAAAAAATGAGTAAGGTTAAAACCATTTTTTATGGTGCTTTAGTGAACGTAACTGGAGAAAAAGAGGTAGAAGTAGAAGCATCAACACTAAAGGAGGCACTAGATGGTTTTTATGAGAGATGGGGAAACAGGTTTAAGGCGAAACTTTTAGACGCAGCTGGAAATCTAAAAAGGTTCATCAATATCTATGTTAATGGCAAAGATGTCCGCTTCCTTAACTACCTCGATACAGTATTAGAAGATAAAGATGAGGTTCTTATCATTCCGGCTGTTAGTGGGGGTTGAGCTTCTTCGGGAAAATTCAATGGATCTAAAAAATTATGGGGTTTTATATTTTGGTTGTGTGGTTGAGAAAATCTCAATATAATTAATATATAACTATGTTATAGAATATATATTTTAGGAGGGAAGTGAGTTTGAAAATGCTCTTGATCCACTGCGATTACTTCTCATATCTTACAACTCGGAGAACTAAGGTAGCTGAAGAACTCCCAAATGGATGTAAGAGTTGTGCTTTTAAGGATGCATTGGTAGTTTTCGTAACTGCGGAAAAAGTAGACGAAAAAAACCCCCAAAAAGTAGTGATCAAAGGGAGTGGGGAGATCGTAAATGTTTCAAACAAGATGGGCATAAAAAACATCATCATTTTCCCCTTCGTACACCTTTCCGACGAAATTTGTAGTCCAGATATAGGATCATATATCATAAAACGCATATATGACAATCTCGCTTCTCTTGATTATACAGTAGACAAAGCCCCCTTTGGATGGGAGAAGGTTTTCTCCATGACTTCAAAAGGTCATCCATTGGCGGAGCTTTCTAGGACTATTCGACCCTGAAAACATCGGCATTATATTTTTTAATTGTTATAGGAATTGAGTAGAGGTTTAAAAATTGCTAGATGTGCAGAGGATTAGGCAAGATTTCCCTTTATTGAATTCTGGTATCATTTACTTTGACAACGCAGCTACAAGCTTGACACCGGAACCGGTGCTTAACAAGATGTTGGAGTTTTACCACAATTATCGTGCAAATATAGAACGGGGCGTACACAGGCTCTCTCAGAAAGCAAGCGAAGAGTACGAAAAAGCTCACCTAAAGATTGCTGAATTTATTAATGCCAGGTCTGAAACCGAAATAATAACGACCAAGAACACTACAGAAGGTATAAACATCGTTGCGAACGGATTAAACTGGAAAAGAGGACAAAAAATCGTCACTACACTTATCGAGCATCACTCTAACTTCATAGTCTGGTTACGTCTTAAACAACGATATGGGGTCGATTTAGAAATTGTTAGACCAAACAAGGAGGGAGTATTCGATATTTCTGATTTCGAAAAAGCGATAGATGATAAAACATGTTTGGTAGCAATGACTCATGTCTCAAACATTCTAGGCGTGATAACCCCAGTTAGGGAAGTAGCCCAGATCGCACATGAACACGGTGCTCAGATGCTTATTGATGCCGCCCAATCGATACCCCACTTGAAAGTCGATGTTCAGAAAATTGGGTGTGATTATTTGGCCTTTTCAGGCCATAAAATGCTCGGTCCAACCGGAGTAGGTATACTTTATGCACGCGAAGAACTACATGAGGACATCGAACCCACTACTATCGGTGGAGGAACGATAGAGGATGTTGGTTTAGATTACTATAGATTGAATGAAAGCCCACAAAGGTTCGAAGCAGGAACCCCTCCAATTGCTGAGATTATTGGATTAGGCAAAGCGACTGATTACCTGAGGGAGATCGGGATGGGGAGTATAAAAACACACGAAGAAGAACTTACTAAGAGGATGTACCATGGATTAAGAGAAATCCCTCAAGTTGAGATATATGGTCCTGAAAATTTGGAAAAAAGAATTGGCATAGTTTCCTTTAATGTCCAAGACCAAAATCCTCACAATGTAGCCTTAGCTCTGGATATCTCAAGAAATATAATGGTCAGATCAGGACATCACTGCACCATTCCTTTGATGAAAATTTTTCTAAACCGACCTAGGGGATCTGTCCGGGCCTCCACATATCTCTACAACACTAAAGAGGAGGTTAATGTGCTTATTTCCGCAGTTGAGGAGATCTCAAAGTCACAGGGATCTAGACTAACGAGAGAGAAGCATGAAAATTAACTTTATTCATATTTGCTCCTAATTTAGGATGATTTACAATCAACAAACCTCCACATTTATTTACAAAAGTTAAATTTATTTTCCAAAATTTAGAGTTAAGATAAAAATTTTTAATAATAAACAAATATTATCTTCATTATATGAAAAAATTAATCGCTTTACCTCATAAAGTCTTTGAATCTACTTGTTATGTAAACGGATTGGAAGATATTTTATCTTGGAAGGGAGTCAATTATGTTGATTATTTACTTTCTATTGTTGGTGGGATGGCTGGTTTTTCATATCTTCGTTTTAAAGGAGCAGATCCGCCTTGTATGGTGTATTGGGGCGCTAGTCCTAAGTATTTACTGAGAGATTTAGGGTTATTAATCGGATATAAACAAACTGTTATCGAAGGAAGGAGTTTTCAATATACTTTTTCAAAGCTTAAAGAATTCATTGATATAGGAAAACCAGTTGTTGCTGGTGCTCTCGATATGTATTATCTTCATTATTATCCTGATTTGTACAAAAAGATTCATGTCCCTCTTCATTATATTCTTGTGGTTGGTTATGATGACGAAGAAAAGGTTCTTCTTGTGCATGATAGTAGCTATAAAGACGTACAAAAAATATCCTTTGATGAGTTCGAAAAATCCTTAGATGTGAGAGTTCCTGGCGTAAGTAAAAAAAATACAATAAGGGTTTTTACCCTTCCTGAAGTTATTCCTTCTGAATTTGATGTAGCAAAGAATGGTTTTTTAAATAAGGCTGAGAGGTTTTTAAATCCGCCAGAACGTCTTTTTGGCATTCCTGCAATGCGTAGATTGGCTGATGAAATCATTGAATGGGATAACGAAAAGTGTTTTGAGCATATGGTTACATATGCGACTGCTCCACCTTTATTGCCTGAAACATTTGAAAACAGTCACGGAATGCGTTTTTGGCAAGCATCAGTGCTTAAAACTCTAGGGGAAAAATACAATATACTTAACTGGTCTGATTCATCCAAATTATTCAAACTATCTGGTGAGCGAATAATTTCTTTGTGTAAATCGGCTTTGCGTCAGGACGGACAGAAAGTATCTACCATCCTCACACAAATAGCCGATATTGAAGAAAAAGCGTATAGACTACTTAGAGATGTTTAAATAAATAATAAAAAATTATATGAGATGCTCCTTTTGTTCGTGTAATAACTTTACAATCTCGAGTTCTCTGATATCTGGAGGATCAAGAAATTTATAAGCTTCCTGACTGCTTCTCACTAACTCCGAGTTTCTGAACGCTTTAAGATTTTCCTTTGAGTCGAAGATAAAAATTCCACCAAAATGGTTACTTGATCTATCACGGACATAAAACTTCTGTAGTAAACCCCTAACCTTGCGATAGTCCTTGGCTCTTTTCTCAGAAGTCTTTAAGACCTCTTTGATATTCATTCCACTTTTAAACAAGAAGATAAGAAGTTGCATATATTATCACTCACCTGATTTCTTATTAACCTTTTATTATACTTGATAAAATGGGTGACCTTGTGTAGCCGAATCTTATTGAGGCAAGATTGTACCTTATTCTTATTGGAATAAAATAGACAAAAAAATATTAATATTTTCATTATTATTTTTATTCAGTAGAGGTGATAATGTGAGATTCGCAATCGTATTTGAGATTCCAGTCGAGATCGGTAATGCATTTGAAAAGGACCCCAAGGCAGGAGAATTCTTCGTTAAGTTCCTAAAACAGTTGAAACCTGAAGCTGGATATTTCAGTTCCTTAAGAAGGTCTGGGATACTTATAACGAAAGCTGAGAGTGAGGAGGAATTGGTACAACAGCTTGTACCAATCTGGCACATCTTCAAGACCTATCCCCAAGTAGATCTCGTTAGTAGCTTAGACGAGTTCATAACTACAATTCCGAAGTTTAAGGAATTATTAAAGGATCTACCCTGATCGCTTCAATTATACTTATCCTACAAATATCATTTATTCACTCCATAAATGATATTTTCACATCCTTTTTTAATGCTAATCCGAACTCCGCTTCCATCGCTTTTAGTATGGCACAGGGAATGGGACAAGTTATGTGATTTTCTTGGGCAGATCGATATACTCTATTATCGACCATGCTACCAGAGAAGTCACTTATATCCAATTCTTTCAAATTTTCAGAGAGCTTGGTAATTTTTGGACAATCAGTTTCAAAATTTAAAACGATCTTGGAACTGACATTCTTTACTTCAATAAGCGTTCTCTTCCCACAAATCCCTGAATCTACTTCTACTTTTGTCATTTTATCACTGCAAAAAGATACTAATGACACCCTTATAAATTATAACGGTGTTAAGAATGTGTGTATACTATGAATAGAACTCTAGGCGACTCTTATTCAAGCTTATGAAGTGTGAGGATATTGAGGATTAAAATTAGATATTTTACAACTTTATATTACTTGGATGAAAGCTCAGAAGAAGATTTAGAAATTAAGAAACGTGGTACCTTATCTGACCACAGTGTGTGTGCTTATAAGGTTTAGCTTTGATTATACTTCCCTAAATAAATGCACTTCAAACTTAATAATATTTAATCTCAGTGATATCTTTTATATCATCAGGACCTCCTCAATAATATCCAAACTTTGTCTTACTGATCTAACAATCTCTTTGATTTTCTTCTTCTGTTCA
>JAKLZG010000050.1 GCA_024256165.1 Candidatus Methylarchaceae archaeon HK02M2 | reverse complement strand
GTAATCGGGATTAATATTTTATCCTCCATCTCCATTGGTTCACCCACAACATTCTTGGTAGACAACGCCTTTAGGAGTTCCTCAGAAACAGCCTTAATCTGATCTTCAGCACTCAATAATATCTCCTTATATAATTAGGAGGAGATTATTAATAAAGTATTTCCTATAACAAAAAACTTGACAATTCGACATATTTAACAGCTTCATGTTGGTCATACATCTGTGCAGATATTGGTACTGATTAAAGAGATTACGAAGCTACTAGAGAAGAATAGCTTCTGTATACTTTCCACAACATCCTTAGATGGCAAACCCCATGCTGTTGGTGTTATCTACTCTGCAAAGGAGCTTGACATCTACATCCAATCGGGTAGGCAGACCAAGAAAGTACGTAATATATCAAAAAATCCTCATGTTGCGGTGGTTATCCCGATTCCATACATCTTCCGCTTCATACCTCCACGAGTTATTCAGTTCCAAGGAAGAGCAGAAATTCTTCCTATAACAAACCCTAAAGCTAACGAGGTCTACAAATGGAGGATAATTGAAGAGGGGGATGGGTGCTTCATTCATATCAGACCTCATAGGAAGATTTGGACTCAAGGGATAGGCATGTCTTTTATAGAAAGAGCAAGACATCCAGAGAAAACAGGTAGAACAGTTACATTAGCTAATTGTTATTCTACAAATTTATAAAATGTTTTGGATAGTTTATTACAGCTGATCTTATGAATCTCTCATAAAATACTGATTCTCTCACCAGTAGCTGAGCTGCTACTTGAAAGATACTATACATTATCAACTCCAAAAAATGGCGTTTTGTAAAGTGCAGTCTTCCTAACTGTATACAAAATGTCTCAATCAATCTCACCAACCAATACCTCTCTATGAGTGAGTTATAGTTATTATATGGTGGGATAATCCAACCATAAATTTAAATAAAACTCTGGATGGACCATCCATCCATGGATAAATTAAATGAATTAAATTTTAATATTTTAAACATAGGAGTTAATCACAAAAATGCCGATATCCCACTGATTGAAGCAGTAGCATTTAGGGATAAGAGGAATGCTTTAAATGATATTTGTGACCGAATAGACAATATCGTTGAATGTCTTATTCTCCAAACATGCAACCGCGTCGAAATTTACTCAGTGTTCAACAATGACGAGAGAGTTGTTGACGCGCTAGTAGAGTATCTGCTTGAAAGGTCAGGTAATAACGCCGAAAAAGTATCTAAATCAATAGAGATTTTTTTTAACCAAGATGTTTTAAGACACATATTCAGAATCGCGTCTGGCCTAGAGTCCATGATGATAGGCGAAGATCAAATCCTCGGACAGGTCTGGGATTCCTACTTAGAGGCTGAGACAAATGGTACGGCGGGCCCCGTTTTAAAAATGATCTTCCATAAAGCTGTGAGTATAGGTCAGCGTGTAAGGCAAGAGACAAATGTTAACAAAGGCGCGGTATCTATAGGATCTGCAGCAGTCAGATTTGCAGAGGAAACCTTAGGAGGACTTGACGGGAAGAATATACTTGTTGTTGGTGCAGGTGACATAGGAACTCTTGTTGCAAAAGCTCTTGTTAGACAGGAGATAGATGCAGTATTCGTTGCAAATCGAACTTATGAGAGAGCTCTCCGGCTTGCAAAAGAATTGAACGGCGAGGCTATACACTTCGACCAATTGAAAGAAGCTATATCAGAAGCAGATGTAGTGATCTGTGCAACTAATGCACCTCACTACATCTTGACTACAGATAAAGTAAAAGAGTCTATGAGAAGACGTAAAAAAACTCAAGACCTCCTTATCGTCGATGTTTCGAATCCAAGAAATGTTGATGAGGGCGTAAAGTCGATCGAACATATTAAGTTATACAATATTGATGGGCTACGTTTGATAGCTAAAAGAAACTTAGAGAATAGAAGGAAGGAGGTAAGTAAGGTAGAAGAGATAATCGAAAAAATGTTGCCTCTGATAGAGAGGAATCTAGAAACCCTTTATGCTGAAAAAATTATCTCGTTAATCTTATCCCGTGCCGAAAAAGTGCGTAAAAAAGAGTTGAAAAAAGCCCTTGGTATGTTAAGATACAGTAATGACGAAGAAAAACAGATCGTGGATAGTTTAACTTGCGTGTTAATAAAACGGATTCTCGTTCCTATCATGGAAAAATTGCGCCCCATGATAGTTAATAATAATCAACAGAGTGTGAAAAAGATATTTGAACTTTTTAATCTAAGATGTCCATCTTGTTCTTCTTTAGGTAATTGGTATTGTGAAAAATGTACCCATTACTACTGCAAAGATCATTTTGATCTTCATCTAGAAGATCAAGTTGCTTTAAGAGCTCTTGCAGAAATACAGGAGGAGTGCATGTGAATCAAGTAGGACTCGTCCTTGTCGGTCATGGAAGCAAACTTCCACACAGCAAAGATACCTTAGAAAAGTTAGCCAAAATTGTGCAAGGAATGCAGAAATTCAAAATAGTTGAAGTTAGCTTCATGATGAGGAATAAACCTTCACTCCAAGAAGCAATAAAGAATGTTATTGACAAAGGAGCTAAGAAGGTCGTCGTAATTCCCGTTTTTCTGACACGAGGAAAACACACAGAAGATGATATTCCATTTATATTAAATTCAAATTTAGAAACCGATAAATTCCCTTCAAAAGAAATAGAAATCATTTATGGAGAACCTTTAGGGCCTGATAAAAGAATAGCTGAAATAATAGAGGATAAGGCGCTAGAAGCACTTGATAAAAAGTACACTTCGCCTCAAAAGATGAATTCGAAGCATGAAATCAATGGTTCCAACATTGCAGGTTTAAAAATTATGAGTTCGAGTTTAAAGACTATAAGACAATCAATTCCTGATGTTTTAGAGAGTGTACCTAAACTTCATGTTCCCATAATAGAACGGGTAGTTCATGCCACAGCAAATCCTGAATTCGCTAGATTGTTGGTATTCAATGGAAATGCCATCGAAGAAGGTGTAAATAATATCAAAGCGGGATCAGATATAATTACTGACGTAAAGATGGTTAAGGTTGGGATAAATGAAGCGAAGTTAAGGAGGTTTGGCGGCAAAGTTATCACATATATCGATAACGATCGATCAATAAACTTGGCAAGTCGCATGTCGATTACAAGGGCTACAGCTGCTATGCGTATCCTCTTAGAAGAAGCGTCCGACGGATGTATGATAGTGATTGGGAATTCGCCTACAGCCGTATTCGAAGTTGTAAATGCAGTTAAACGTAAATCTATTAACCCAGCTTTAATAATTGCTACTCCTGTAGGCTTTATCGGTGCCGAAAGATCGAAGGAAGAAATTTTAAATTTACCAGTTCCATCAATAATCGTTAGGGGTCCAAAAGGTGGAAGCGCCGTAGCTGTAGCCATAACCAACACTTTGCTTTCTATCGCTGAGGATAGTCCGCCACTGAAGAATATGGAGGTATGATTCTATAGGTGTTAAGTATGCAAAAAATGTTAAGGTATGGAATTACAACAGGTACCTGTGCCGCTGCAGCAGCCAAAGCTGCTGTACTAACCTTATTGAGCGGTCCCGTTGACAGAGTTGTCGTCCCAAGTCCTCTGGGTCTACGTATAGAGGTACCAGTGAAAGAGTGTAAGAGAATGAGCGATCATACTGTCACAGCCTCCGTCATAAAGGACGCTGGAGATGATGCAGACGTCACTGACGGTCTAGAGATTTTCGCTAAAGTATCTCTATCAGAAGATGACAAGATCGTTATAAAGGGAGGTAAGGGCATAGGTATCGTTACGAAGCCAGGATTACCAGTGCCACTTGGTGAGCCAGCTATAAATACTACCCCAAGAAGGATGATAAAAGAGGCCATCAAAGAAGTTCTACCTCCTAACAAAGGAGCTGAAGTGGTCATAAGCATCCCTGAAAGCGGAAAGGTTTCGAAGAAAACATTTAACAAAAAGTTAGGCATAATCGATGGAATATCTGTTCTCGGTACTACAGGTATCGTCAAGCCATTTTCGATTGAAGCATACAAAAGCTCTTTAGTTTCACAGATAGATATTGCAATAGCTAAAGAATATAAGCGTATTATCTTGGTGCCAGGAAATATTGGAGAAAAACTTGCAAGGAAACTACTCAATGTTCCTAATGATGGTATCGTTCAGACAGGAGATTTTATAGGGTTTATGTTAAAGAAAGCGGTAGAAAAAGGATTAAAAGAAATCATGCTTTTCGGACATCCGGGAAAGCTTGTAAAAGTTGCAGCTGGTATATTCAACACTCATCATAAATCGGGTGATGCTCGAAAGGAAGTCATAGCAGCTTATGCCGGAGCATCTGGTGCAGATACAGCAACTATTCAAGCTATATTGCAATCTAATACTACAGAAGAGATGATCGGAATTCTTAAACAAAAAAAACTATTACATGTTACATTTAACAAAATAGCTGGGGAAATCAGCCAACGATCTATGGAAAGGATTGAAAATAAGGCAGAGATAAACACCATTTTAGTCGCTTTGGATGGAACGGTTGTTGGATCTCATGGGAAAGCTGAAGCGAACTAAAGAGCATGCAGGCAAGATCTTTATAGTGGGTGCAGGACCTGGCACACCAGATTTTATAACTCCAATTGCAAGGAAAACAGTACAAAATGCACATCTTCTCATAGGGAGTAAGAGGGTTTTAAATATGCTTGAAAGTTCAAGTGAAATCAAAGGAGAAGTGTTGTCACTAAATGCCAGTAACATTCACAGTACTCTTAAATTCGGGATAGAAGTAGCTAAAAGTGGTAAATCAGTAGTAATATTATCAACTGGAGACCCCTGCATCTTCGGCCTTCTGAAACCAGTTCTTAAAATCAAAGAAGATGTTGAAATTGAAGTTATACCTGGTATAAGTTCAATACAAACTTGCCTAGCACGCCTTTGTCTATGTTGGGATGATATCGGTCTTCTCATCAGTTTTCATCAAGAGACCAGTCCTGAAAAAAAGAAGATACTGATCAAAGCTGTAAATGAAGGTAAAAATATCGTACTCCTTCCAGGTCCCAAGTCTTTTCCTCCCAACAAAATACTGAATTTCTTACTTGCGCAAGGATTTGATGAAGAACTTCCTGTTGCTATTTGTGAAAGGCTTACCTATCCTGAGGAGAAAATCGTCAAAGGCACATTGAAGAGTTTATCAAGACTCAGCTTTGACCCTTTAAGTGTAATGGTAATCGAAAAGCTGAGATCAACCCAAACTCAAAGTGAATGACAATGTGGATTCATAAGGTTCCCGGAATTCCAGATGACTTATTCATTAAAAGTGATAGAATCCCTGGACCTACAAAAGAAGAGATCAGGGTACTGACTATCTCTAAAACCCGCCTTCACAAAGGAAGTTATGTCATCGATATAGGTTGTGGTATAGGTAGTCTGACCGTTGAAGCAGCACTGCAAGTAGCTCCGATGGGCAAGGTTTTCTCTATAGATAAAGAAGAAGAATCTATCAGATTGACCAAAGAGAACGCAAAAAGGTTTGGAGTAGAAGACATCGTTACATGTGTACATGGCAAGGCTCCAGAGGCTATGTATGATCTACCAATAGTCGACTCCATTATCATTGGAGGTGGATTGTCGCAAGATGTGATAAAAACTTCTGCTAAAAAACTGAAAGTGAATGGATGTATAGTTATAAATTCTATCCTCTTGGAGACAAGTTATACAGCAATAGTCGAGCTTAAGAAGCTAAACTTCAAGGAGTTAGAAGTTATCCAAGCCTTTATTGCCAAAGGACGAGAAGTAGGCAGAAAAACTATGATGATTGCGAGAAATCCAATTACGATAATATCGGCCAAGAAGAGTTGACTTTATGGTGGAAAGTAAAATGGGAAGAATAGTGGGAATAGGAATCGGGCCTGGCGATCCAGAACTGATTACTATCAAAGCAACAAAGACGCTAAGAGAGGCAGATATAATATTCGTCCCTAAGGCGCATCAAAGAAAGCCGAGTATAGCTCTGAACGTAATAAAACCAGTTCTGGAGAAGAGAGACAGACCACCTGAGATACTCGAATTGATACTCCCAATGACGAGAAATAAAAAAGAACTTGAATTAGCATGGGAAAAGAATGCTGAAATCATTGTCGAAAAAGCAAAATGTGAAAAGTTAATTGCCTATGTTACGTTAGGGGACCCAACATTATACAGTACATTTACTTATCTCTCACGTAAAATAAGAGAGAAATATCCTGAAATCAATATAGAGATCATCCCGGGAATTACTTCACTAACGGCTTGTGCTGCAAGGTCCGGTGTATCTCTGGTAGAGGGGAATGAGATATTGTCGATAGTACCATCTGACAGTGATCTTGATAAAATTAGAGAAATAGTCAAGTATTCAGATAACTTGGTTTTCATGAAAAGAATTCAGCACCTAGAAAGCATACTCCCCATTCTGGAAAAAGCAGGTTTTACAAAAAATTCACGGGTTATCTTAGCCAGAAGGTGCACTATGCCTGATGAAAAGATGAAGATAGGGAAATTAATCAATATACAGAGTTGGCGTGCCTATGAAGATTATTTCTCTCTGGCGATAGTAAAAAGAAGGGGTGAAAGGTAGTGGGCAAAGTCGTCTTTATAGGTGTTGGTCCAGGAGACCCTGAGCTCATAACACTTAAGGGTAAAAAGATTCTTGAAGAGGCTTCCGTAATAATCTACGCTGGCTCTCTAGTAAACCAGGAAATACTTAAGTTCGTTAAACCCGGAGTAGAAATATACAACAGCGACACAATGAATTTAGAGGACTTTCTGAATCTTATGATAAAAAGTGTAAAAGAAGGCAAACTCGTTGCCAGAGTTCATGATGGTGATCCAAGCATCTACGGAGCTATACAGGAACAGATCGATCACCTTATGGCTAAGGGAATAGACTGCGAAGTAGTTCCTGGCGTGAGTTCTTTATTTGCAGCCGCAGCAAGTTTGAAGAGGGAATTAACATTACCCTCTATTTCCCAAACTGTGATCATAACTAGACCCGAAGGCAAGACTCCAGTGCCTGAGAAAAGATTGATCAAAGACTTGGCGAAGCATAAAGCAACCATAGCCATATTTTTGGGCATCAAACAGATCGATTCTGTAGTCAAAGATCTTTTACAAGGAGGTTTACCCAAAGATACTCCTGTCGCAGCGGTATATAAAGCATCTTGGCCTGAAGAAAAAATAATTAAAAGTACTCTTGAGAAAATATCTAAAAAGGTAAAAGAGGTTGGGTTTGAGAAGACTACACTGATCATTGTAGGAGAAGTATTGAAACCAAAAACATACGAGTTTTCAAAACTTTACGATCCAACCTTTACTCATGGTTACCGCAAAGGTAGGTAAAAATGTTCTCTAAAGGCGTCTCGATCATCACTCTTTCCAAATATGGTGTAGATACTGCTATCAAGATAAAAAACGCATTAAGTGAAATGGAGTACGATTGCACGGTCTTTGCTCCAGCAAAGTATGTGACCGATGGAATAACGCCTATGAATACTAAACTAGGCGATTTCATTAAAAATATTTTTGATAAGGTGGATGCAATAATTTCGGTTATGGCTATCGGAATAACAGTTAGAACCATCGCTCCTTGTTTAAAAGATAAGAGAACCGATCCAGCAGTCGTCGCAGTTGACGATTTGGGCAAATTTGCAGTCAGTCTTCTCTCTGGTCATTTAGGTGGATCTAATCAACTTACAAAATTGATATCTGATGGGATAGGAGCTAGTGTTGTTGTTACAACTGCTTCCGATTTATTAGGTAAGAAGAGCGTTGAAGAACTCGCAAGGGAATTGCATTGCAAGATTAATAACTTTGAAGGCCTTCTACCTGTCAATTCAGCTATAGTGAACAAAGAAAGTGTAATCGTAGTTTTAACAGAAGGTGTTAGCTATCTACTCGGATTCATCGAAGACTTTGAGACAACAGTCGTGGATGACGTCGAAATGGCGAAAGAGATCATAAATGCTTATGATGCGGGTATAATCATCACGGAAGAAAATGCAAAAGGAGAGTCGAAAAAACCAATAGTCTATCTCAATCCTATGAAGATAGTTGTAGGAATAGGTTCTAAAAAGAATATCAATAAAGAAGAAATTACCAAAGCTATAACCTTAGCTTTGGATCGAGTAAACATCTCGCTAAATCGAGTGAATTGTTTGGCTACCGCAGAGATAAAAAAAGGTTCGTCTATAATTGAGGCTGCTGAAAATTTAGAATTGCCGATAGAGATCATAGACATGCATAAGATCAAAACGCTTAAGCATGCCGATTTGTCTCTACCTTCAGAAATTGTCAAAAGGCAAGTAGGAGTAGGAGGAGTATGCGAACAAGCAGCATTGATCGCTGCTGGGAAAAGAGCTAGTTTGCTCCTAAAAAAGACCAAGTTCAAGGAAGGTGTGACGATAGCCATCTCAAGAGGTGAATAGAATTATCAGAGAAGGATACATCTATCAGATCTTCTCATAAGGGACGGATAGCTGTTGTTGGAATCGGGCCTGGAGCAATCGAACATATGACATTGAAAGCCAAACAAGAAATAGAAGAATCAGAAGTTGTTGTAGGTTATAAAACGTACATAAAATTGATTCGAACAACGATCCCAAAGGATGCTGATGTCATCGAAACTGGGATGCGTCATGAAGTTGAGAGAGCCCAAGTAGCTATTATGAAGGCTCTAGAGGGTAAAAGAGTTGTCGCCATTAGTGGAGGTGACCCTGGTATTTATGGTATGGCAGGCTTAATTATCAAGGTAGCAGAACTTAGAAAAGCGGATATCGATATAGAGATCGTCCCAGGTATAACAGCGGCTGTAGCGGCAGCAGCTGTACTTGGGGCCCCTATCATGGGGGATTTCGCTATAATAAGCCTAAGTGACATCCTGACCCCTTGGAAACTTATTGAAGAAAGATTGACGTTAGCAACAAAGGCTGACTTTGTAATAATCATATACAATCCAAAAAGTCAGAAGAGGAGAACACAATTGATGAAAGCTCATAAAATATTATTACGTTACCGGAGTCCTAAAACTACTGTAGGAATAGTTAAACAAGCTAAAAGACAACAAGAAAGAGCTGTTATGACTACACTTGAGAATATGATGAACTACGAGATAGACATGGCTACTACGATTATCGTTGGGAACTCAACTACTCAGGTATTAAACGGAAGAATGGTCACGCCTAGGGGCTATAAGATTGAAGTTGACAATCGGGACTTACTTACACCTTAGTTAAGAAAACTTATGGAGGCATTTCAATATTTGAGTTTTCCACTAATAAGGCTAAGGCGATTGCGTAGGACATCTGCCCTTCGAGATTTGATGCGTAAAATCAGGGTAAATCGAAGTGACTTAGTTTATCCTATCTTCGTTGATGAACGTGCACAAAAACCTATGCCCATCGAGTCGATGCCAGAATATTTCCGATTGCCAATTGAATACGTGATTAAAGAAGTTCAACAAATGATCGACCTTAACATAAAGGCCCTAATTCTCTTCGGAGTGCCCTCAAAAAAAGATGAGACTGGTTCCCAAGCTTTCGCTAAAGATGGAGTTATTCAAAGAACAATTCGTGAATTAAAACGCGAATTTGGTGATCAAATTGTCATCATGACCGATATCTGCCTCTGCGAATATACTACCCATGGACATTGTGGGATATTAAAAGATGGGGAAGTTGATAATGACTCTACTCTCAAAATCTTAGAGAAAGTAGCTGTCAGTCAAGCTCAGGCTGGTGCGGACATCGTTGCTCCATCTGCTATGATGGATGGTCAGGTAAAAGCAATAAGAAATGCTTTGGACGATTCTGGCTTTAATCATTTAGGTATTATGGCGTACTCAGCAAAGTACTCTTCTTGCTTTTACGGTCCCTTTCGAGAGGCAGCTGAATCTAAGCCCGAATTTGGAGATAGAAAGAGTTACCAAATGGATTACGGAAATTTAAATGAGGCGCTGCGTGAAGTTGAGCTGGATATCCACGAAGGAGCGGATATAGTTATGATCAAACCAGCCCTACCATACCTAGACTTAATATATCGTATCAAAGCGAAATTTGATGTTCCTTTAGCTGCATATAATGTAAGTGGAGAATATACTCTGGTAAAAGCAGCTGCTCAAAAGGGATGGATTGATGAGAAATCTGCAATCCTTGAAATTCTGACAAGTATCAAGCGGGCTGGAGCAGATTTGATCATCACCTACTTTGCCAAGGATGTGGAACTATGGATAGATTAACCTCAGGGATAATTAGATCACAAGAGCTTTTCAAAAGAGCTAAAAAAGTATTACCAGGCGGAGTGAATAGTCCTGTCAGAGCATTTGAACCTTATCCGTTCTTTGTGAAAAAGGCAAGTGGCTCCAAAATATACAGCGTAGACGGAACTTCCTATATAGATTATTGTATGGCTTATGGCCCCTTGATTTTTGGCCATTCATCTAAAGAAGTTTTAGATGCTGTTGAAAAGCAACTAGCAAAGGGATCACTTTATGGTACCCCAACTGAAAAGGAAGTAGAGTTCGCAGAATTAATCAGCAAGTTGATACCGTCTATAGAAATGCTTAGGCTAGTAAACTCGGGTACAGAAGCAACGATGCATGCAATAAGGGTAGCTAGAGGTTTCACAGGAAGGAAGAAGATCATTAAGTTCGAAGGGTGCTTCCACGGTTCTCATGATTATGTTCTAGTCAAAGCAGGATCGGGAGCCATTACGTTTGGAGCCCCCACTTCGCTAGGCATCCCTGAGGAGACTAGCCGTAACACTATAGTCTTGCCTTATAATGATATCAAGGCGTTAGAAGAAATTGTTGAAAATGAGGGATGTAATATAGCCGCATTAATAGTGGAACCAGTCATAGGAAATACTGGCCTCATCCTGCCAATGGAAGGATATCTAAATAAGATGCGAAAAATAACTTCCGATCACGGTATACTCCTTATATTTGATGAAATCATTACAGGCTTTAGGCTCTCTTTGGGAGGGGCGCAGGAATACTATGATATAAAACCAGATATAACAACATTGGGTAAGATACTTGGTGGTGGTTTTCCTATAGCTGCTTTTGGTGGTCGAAAGGAAATCATGCAATATGTATCCCCGCTTGGTAAAGTATACCAAGCTGGAACATTTAGTGGTAATCCAATTTCGGTAGCTGCAGGTTACGCTACTCTTCAAATTTTGAATAAAAATCAGAACGAAATTTACCCAAAACTCGAAAAGGCAGGTGAAGAGATAAAGAAAGCCTTTATAGACTCGGTTTTCGATCATCGTATCGAAGCACAAGTAAACAGTATATCCTCTATGTTCCAGATTTTCTTTGCTCCTCATCCGGTAGCCGATTATAGAAAAGCCAAGCTATCCGACATAAGTAAGTTCCAAAGTTACTTCCATAAACTCTTAAAACATCGTATATTCTTACCACCTTCGCAATTCGAAACCTGCTTCCTATCAACCGCACATACTGAGGAGGATTTAGAAGATATTATCAATGCTTTTGACGATGCTTTAAGAAACATAAGTAAGGTCGGTTAGTTTCGGGAATGATATTAACAGTTGGCACCAGAGGAAGCAAGCTGTCACTGATACAGACAAATGCAGTCATAAAAAGCCTAAAATTCTTTCATCCAGAGCTAGAGGTAAAAGTTAAAGTCATCAAGACTACAGGAGATAAAGAACGAGGAAAACCTCTTTTCACTATTGATAGGAAAGGTATCTTTGAAAAGGAAATTGATGTAGCTGTAGTGAAAGGAGAGGTCGACTTTGCAGTTCATAGCCTAAAGGACGTCCCCATCACAGAAAACTTAGGGACAAAAATAGTGGCGATACCAAAAAGATTCTCACCTCACGACGTTCTATTTTCCAAAAATATACCTTTGAAAAAGTTACCCAAGGGTGGAGTTATAGGCACTAGTAGCTTGAGAAGAATGGCTCAAGTCAAATTTTTACACCCTGATTTAGAGGTTAAACCAATTAGAGGTAATGTAGAAACAAGAATCGCTAAGGTAAATCGAGGTGAATTCGATGGTGTAATATTGGCTGAAGCAGGACTTGATAGAATGGGAATGAAGGATCTGGTTACTGAACGCCTTCCAATATATGATTTTACTCCTGCTGCTGGACAGGGAGCTTTAGCTGTTGTTACAAAAGAAAATAATGAGGGCGTCATAGAACTGCTTTCTTCTATAAACGACCCTCTAACAAAGGCTGAAGTTACTGCTGAGAGAAGTTTAGTGTTTGCTCTTAAAGGCGGCTGTCGTGTGCCTATTGGAGTTATAGGGCGTGCCAATGACAAGTCCTTATCACTTTATGGTTGTGTCTTTTCGGTCGATACTTGTAAGAAAATCTTCTCTACAGCTGAGGGACATCCTGACGAAGCTGAAAGGTTGGGTGGTGAGGTTGCTCAAAGCCTATTAGAAAAAGGGGCTAAAGCTTTCGAAATCGAGTGGAGGAAAAAATATGGGGTATGGTAAAGTCTTCCTTGTTGGCGCAGGGCCAGGAGATCCTGATCTTCTTACAGTAAGGGCTGTAGAACTCCTAAATAAGGCAGATGCAGTAATTTATGATAGACTTGTAAGCAAAAAGGTCCTTCGATTAGTCCCACAGAATACAGAGAAAATATATGTTGGAAAGGGACCTGGAAAACATGAGTTATCTCAAGAAGAGATCAACGAATTGATCATCGGCATGGCTCTTAAAGGGAAGATGGTAGTCAGGTTGAAAGGTGGAGACCCATTTCTTTTCGGTAGAGGGGGGGAAGAAGCAGAGATATTGATGAGCCATGATATCGACTTTGAAGTAGTGCCAGGAATAACCTCGGCTTTGGCAGCCCCCGCCTATGCAGGCATCCCCCTCACCCATAGGGCTTATTCTTCCTCTATTGCTATCGTCACAGGTCACCGAGCAACAAATAAGGAAGAAACGATAAAGTGGGACAAGTTAGCTAATTCGGTAGATACAATTGTCATTCTAATGGGTGTAGGACAATTAGAGTCGATTGTGGAGAGTCTTATAAGAGGGGGTCTGAGCTTGGATACTCGTGTAGCGATCATCGAGCGGGGAACTTTATCAGATCAGAGGACATTAATTGGCAGGCTCGGCACAATAGTAAATGAAGCTAAAGAAAGGAAGGTGGGTCCCCCTGCTGTAATCGTTATAGGCGAAGTCGTTAAGTTTGGGGAAAAACTTCATTGGTTCAAGGTGCCTATATGTTCAATGGAAGAACGATTGCCATAACAAGACCTCAAGATCAGGCGGAAGAAGTCTGTGATGTTATCAGAAGAGAAGGAGGAGAACCCTATCTAATTCCAACTATAGAAACAAAAAGATCAGATGACCTATCTATCGTTAAGAATTTTACTGACACCCTTGCCAAAGGAAAGGTCGATTACGTTATCTTCATGAGTGTCAACGGTATAAAGTATCTACTTGAATCCGCTCAAATCCTAAAGTTAAGAGATAAATTATTAAAATATCTGAATGAAGTCTTTATAATAGCAGTTGGTCCAAAAACTGCTTCTAAGCTAGAATCTTACCAAATTCGTGTGGACTTAATACCAGAAAAATATAGTTCACATGGGATCGTGGAGAGCCTAAAGCAACTTGATATTTCAGGCAAAATCGTTTATCTGCTCCGTACAAATGCTGCAACTCCAACTCTAAAAGAAAACTTAGAAATGATGAGGGTTATCGTAAGAGAGATTTATGTATATGAATCACTAATTCCTAAAAATTCATATATTGAGAAAAATTTTATTCATGATTTGATCCATGGAAAGATTCATGCAATAATATTCGGTAGCTCGTTATCCGTCAATAATCTATTTAAAATGCTTAAGAGACACATATCCGTAAATGAGTTAAGAAATCTTCTGAATAACAAATCGACTATTGTAGCGATCGGCCCCCTAACGGCAAGGACGTTGCACGAATTAAAAGTGAAAGTTGACGTCATGCCAAGCAATTATCTATTCGATGGAGCTTTATTTGCTTTAGCTCAATATTGGAATAAGCCCCTATAAATAAAAAATTCTAAGATACTTGAACCATATCATTAACCGAAGAATCTTTTATAAGCCCCATAGCAATTGTCTTTGCTTTATCAAGTTCATTATTTCTTATTAGCTTTCGAATTTCATCATTTTTAAGTATGGTGTAAAGAAGTCTTCTTCTAATCTTATGGTCTGGAACCTTTTGCTTTATAATCCCTCTCATATATTCTTGTAACTGAACTTGTAGTATGTCTTCTTTTTTAATTATCTTCTCTATTCTCTTTCTTAAAACTCTGGCCATTGCAGGACTCTTTCCACCAGTAGATATGGCAATTCTGAAGTCTCCTATCTGAGCTATAGCTAGTTGTGTAAAATCACTAATAGAGGGGTTATCCACGGCTAGCACCATATAATTATTTGATTTTGCTTGCTTGGCAAGTTCTTGGTTCAAATCTTTATCATTGGTAGCGACTATGATTAAGTCTGGCTTTGGTCTAAGATCATCGAAAATCGGAAACCCTTTTTTAATATCTTTGATCAATAACTTAACCTTTCCAAGACTATTCAGCTTTTTTAAGCCAGCTGAGAACTGTTTACTTATGACAAGAACCTTTGCTCCAGCATCCAAGAAGCTTAGGGTCTTTCGGTAACCCTCAGGGCCGCCTCCAACAACTACCACATATTTGCCCTCGAAGTTAAAGTCGATAATCAATTAGCTCAAAGATATTTTTCGTAACTTTTTAACTCTTACTTTGATGCTTGTCAATTTTAAAGCTGTGTAGATCTTATCATTCAAAGGGTAGAGATGTGAAAATCTTTTAGCTTAACGGTGCTTGTAGCGCTATCCTACCATTCAGAAAGGTGTCGGAATTATGATTTTCTTTTATAACGCGGTAAGACAAGATATCACATATTGAGAAGGTACTATTAAAACCTCAAGCAAAAACAGCATTCACCGAATCCTTACGTCTTCAACTGTATATATTATGTCAACAATATGTTTGGCACTCATATTACCTATTTCTTCGATCACTTTGTTGGCCATTCTGCCGACTGAAAGTACAAATACGTCTAATCCTCTTAATGCGGTTAAAGCAACTGCTCTAGTTACGCCAAATTCAAGGTCAGCTTTGAGATTCAATTTATTTAGGACAGCCCTTCCAACAGTTCCCATAACGCCTATTCTATCTGGTTTGAATTCTTCATATAATTTGTGAACCTTTTCCAAGTCAACGATTCTTGAGCCTCCTTTTTTTATACTGGGTAACTTAATAATCAAAATCCTCCCTCGATTTAATTTTACTTGCCCTCTTGAGTTCCCCACGCCAACATCCTCTCCTGGGTTGGCATCTATGACAGCCCTTCCAAACGCTTCAACATCCGGATGGTTTGACTCTACGGCGTATAGGACACCACCCTTCATAATCAGTCCTACCTCATCACCCTCCTTTATTGGTTGTACTGCTATGGCTGGCCACACACGTTCATTCTTCAAATAATTTTTAATCCTTACTACATATTTTTCCAAGTCATCAATATCCGTATGTAACTTCTCAAGACCATCGGGAGTCAACCTATAATTTGCGCTCTCTGAACCTGCCTCCACCATCCCGCTTCTTATCAGCGCTTTAAGTTGCTTTGAAACGGCTTGTATCGTGATCCCGAGCTCGTATGCAATATCCTTTTGCCTGACATGTGGTTGACTTTGCATGATCTTCTGCAGAATTTGAAACTTGGTAAATTCACCCTTACCCCCTAGGAAAACCATTTTTTCAACCCTAAAAAATGCGTTAAACCAGGTCTTAACTTCAGTTAAACTAATATTTAAATACATGGTTGGAGTATCCATCCAATGATAAAAAATGCATATAATGGAAGGTTTTCTTCCCAGCCCATGGTGGGAAATTTGGTTCTTAGTTTCAATACCAATAGTGGCGTACGGCATTTATAGGATTTCTGACATTACAAAAAAGCATCCTGAGGCTAAGCCGCTACTTGCTTTAGTAGGTGCATTCATCTTTGTGCTTTCTGCTCTGAAGCTACCATCTGTCACAGGTAGTTGTTCGCATCCAACAGGTTCAGGTTTAGCTGCTGTATTGTTCGGACCTGCAATTGCCTCAGTTCTCTCAATGATTGTCTTGGTTTTTCAAGCTCTGCTGTTAGCACATGGAGGTCTGACTACATTAGGTGCAAATACCTTTTCTATGGGAATATTAGGGCCTTTCGTGGCTTTTGCTATATGGATCGTCCTTAGGAAAATGAAGGTGTCGAATTCCATTGGAGTTTTCTTTGCCGTTGCTTTGGGAGACTTGTTCACCTATTTTATGACATCAGCCCAACTTGCTCTCGCCTTTCCAACAGCGGCAGGTTTCTGGGACGCGTTGATAAAGTTTGGAACTGTCTTCTCATTCACGCAGATTCCATTGGCCATCGGTGAAGGCATTCTTGCGATACTTATCTTCGACTTCCTAGTCAAGTATAAGGGGCAGATTCTCAGTACAATGGGAGTAATTAAATTGCCTGTCGTTTCCCTTACGCAGGAGGAGAAAGAATAGTGGAAACCAAACATGTCATACTAATCTTAGTTATGGTTGCTCTCTTTGTTATACCCTTAGCAATCCTTCCAACAGCAGAATACGGTGGTGCAGATGGTGCCGCAGAAGAGTTGATCTCGGAGACGGGTTATGAACCTTGGTTTGAACCGATCTGGGAGCCACCAAGCGGTGAAATAGAAAGTCTGCTATTCGCAACCCAAGCAGCAATAGGAGCTATCATTATAGGATACTTTATCGGATTCGAGAAGGGAAAGAGAGCAAAAAAATATGACGCACAAAAATTAAACCATTAGACTGAAAGATGAAGTTGGATGAGCTTAAGTCACGTACATGTACAGATCGATAGATACGCATACATGAATCCTCTAGCAAAGAATTCTCCTACAACAAAAATCTTCTTTGCGCTCTCCACGCTCATTATATGTGTCACATCACCATCGCCACTAGTACATATAATCGTATTCCTAACAACTACTACTTTGCTGTTGCGTTTTGCCAAGATACCAGTTCACTTCTATAGGAGCTTATTAGTGTATCCAACTGCAGTTGTCATCGCAAGTTGCTTCATTATTGCCCTATTCTTTGGCTATGGAGAATCCATTTTAGAGATAATTTTACCTTGGTTCAGCTTGACTATCTTTAATAATGGAGTCGCAATGGCTATTACGACATTTTTCAGAGTAGAAGGAGCCCTTTCTTGCTTGTATTTCCTTGTATTGACAACTTCGATGACGGATATTCTCATCACCTTCCGACGAGCACATATACCCATGGTTCTGATCGAGATGTCTTTGTTGATTTACCGCTACATATTTGTCTTTATGGAAGTTGC